>JAHRWO010000104.1 GCA_019105125.1 Flavobacterium sp. | reverse complement strand
AGCAAAAACTATATCAAGATTTCTGTCCCATGGCAAATGATGGTAAAGGAGCTATTTGGATAAGTGAGGTTAAGGAAATTAAAAACCCTTATTATGGTGCTGAAATGTTGAGTTGTGGTAGTTTGAAAAAGACATTCTAACATAAAAAGGTAATGAAACTCTATATTAAAAATATGGTTTGCGATCGTTGTAAAATGGTTGTTAAAAATGAAATCGAAAATTTAGGATATTCACTAGTAAAAGTTGAATTAGGAGAAATTGAACTGAATCAAGAGATTACAGATATTCAAAAAAAGGATATTAAATTAAATCTTGAGAAGTTTGGTTTTGAAGTAATTGATGATAAAAGAAGTCGAATAATTGAACTTATCAAAAATAAATTAATTGATTTAGTTCAAAATAAAAATGCAGATTTAGATAAAAATCTATCGTTATTTCTCTCAGAAAACCTAAATCAGGATTACAGTAAACTAAGTAATTTATTTTCAGAGATTGAAGGTATTAGTATAGAAAAGTATTTTATAAATCTAAAAATTGAAAAAGTTAAAGAGCTTATTATTTATGATGAATTAAGTTTTAGTGAAATTGCTGATTTACTTAATTACAGTAGTGTAGCACATTTAAGTAACCAATTTAAAAAAATAACTGGTTTTACACCAACGCATTTCAAACAAATAAAAGAAGCTAAACGAACGCAAATCGATAAATTATAAATAGTGTAAATCATTTCCATAATTATACAAGTCTACTTAAGTCAATCATCAGAACTTTGTACCAATAAAACTCATAAAGATGAAAACTGAAACAAGAAAACAGATTTACATTCCTCTTGAAAATGTTGAGAGTGAGCACTGTGCTTTAATAGTTGATAAAGGTATACAGTCTGTAAAAAACATTACAAGTCATACTGTAGAGTTAAATAACAATCGAGCAGTTATTGAAACAGATAAACCTGAAGAAGTTATTCCGAATGTTGTAAAAACTATTCGTGATTTAGGATATGAAGTAACAACAATAAAAAAGACAATTCCGGTGCTTCAAATGACTTGTGCTTCATGTGCGATTAGTACAGAAAGCATCGTAAAATTTTTACCTGGTATTGTTTCATCACAAGTTAATTATGCAACAGCCACTTTAACAGTTGAATATATTCCGAGTTTAGTTACAGTAAATCAAATGCGTCAAGCAGTTCAAAGCATTGGTTATGATTTATTTATTGAGGAAGGAAATGAAAATTCTGAAACTTTAGAAGAACTTCACCAAAAAAAATATAATTTACTAAAAAAGAAAACAATTGGAGCTGTTTTTTTGACATTACCACTAGTAATTATAGCCATGTTTTTTATGGATATTCCTTACGCCAATTACATTATGTGGGTGTTATCAACTCCTGTAATTTTAGGTTTTGGTAAAGACTTTTTTATAAATGCTTGGAAGCAAACTAAACATGGGTCTGCCAATATGGACACACTAGTTGCATTAAGTACAGGTGTTGCTTATATATTTAGCGTATTCAATACTCTTTTCCCAGATTATTGGCATTCAAAAGGATTACACGCTCATGTTTATTTTGAATCTGCAGCAGTAGTAATTGCTTTTATTTTATTAGGTAAGTTACTGGAAGAGAACGCTAAAGGAAATACATCTTCAGCAATTAAGAAGTTAATCGGCTTACAACCCAAAACCGTTAACATATTAGATACTGAACAGAATCAAATAGCATTACCTATTGAACAAGTTGAAGTTGGAATGACCATCATAGTTAAGCCAGGAGATAAAGTAGCGGTTGATGGAATAGTAACACAAGGAAGTTCGTTTGTAGATGAAAGCATGTTAAGTGGAGAACCATTAGCTGTTAAAAAGGAAGTAAATGATAAAGTGTTTTCAGGAACAATCAATCAAAAAGGAAGTTTCCAGTTTAAAGCTGAAAAAATTGGTTCAGATACTATGTTGGCTCAAATCATTAAAATGGTTCAAGAAGCACAAGGTAGTAAAGCTCCAGTGCAGAAATTGGTGGATAAAATTGCAGGTATATTTGTACCAATTGTTATAGGAATTGCAATTCTTTCTCTTATATCATGGGTAATTTTAGGAGGTGAAAATGGATTTACACAAGGAATACTTGCTTTAGTGACAGTTTTAGTAATTGCATGTCCATGTGCATTAGGTTTGGCAACTCCAACAGCTATTATGGTTGGTGTGGGTAAAGGAGCTGAGCAAGGTATTTTGATTAAAGACGCTGAAAGTTTAGAATTAGCAAAAAAAGTAGATGCTATAATTCTGGATAAAACAGGAACTATTACCTATGGAAAACCTACTGTAACCAATAGTAAATGGTTGGATGAAAATGATATCTTAAAACAAATATTATTAAGTATTGAAAAACAATCTGAGCATCCATTAGCTGAAGCCGTTGTAAATTATCTAAAAGATATAAATACGGTTCACATACATCATATTGAAAGTCTAACAGGTAAAGGTGTTAGAGCAAATTATAAGGATATCAATTATTTAGTGGGTAATCAAAAACTATTAACCGAAAACCAAATACTAATAGACAATTCCTTAAAGGAACAAGCAGATAAATGGTTGCATGAAGCAAAAACAGTTATATGGTTTGCGGATGACAAAAAAGCTTTAGCAGTTTTAGCTATAGCAGATGAGATTAAAGAAACTTCTATTGAAGCAATTAAGGAATTACAAAAAATGGGTATTGAAGTCCATATGTTAACCGGAGATAATTATAATACAGCTAAAGCTATTGCTGAAAAAACAGGAATTTCAAGTTTCAAAGGTGAAGTACTTCCAAAAGACAAAGCCGATTTTGTAAAAGAACTTCAAGCAAAAGGTAAAATTGTAGCTATGGTAGGTGATGGTATTAACGACAGTACCGCATTAGCTCAAGCCAATGTGAGTATTGCAATGGGAAAAGGAAGTGATATTGCAATCGATGTTGCTAAAATGACAATTATATCATCCGACTTAATGAAAATTTCAACAGCAATAAAACTCTCAAAAAGCACTGTAAATACAATAAAACAAAATTTATTTTGGGCATTTATTTATAATGTTGTAGGTATTCCAATTGCAGCTGGAATTCTTTACCCAATCAATGGTTTTTTACTTAATCCAATGATTGCTGGAGCAGCAATGGCACTAAGTAGTATAAGTGTTGTTGGCAATAGTTTAAGGCTTAAATATTTC
>JAHRWO010000074.1 GCA_019105125.1 Flavobacterium sp. | reverse complement strand
GTTGAATTACAAGATTCTTACAAATCGATTTTAGAAGCGTTTATTCATGCTGGAGCGGCAAATGAGACAAAAGTAAATGTCATTTCAATTCATTCAGAGTATTTAGATGCCAATTCGGCAGAAAGTCAGTTGAAAGATTTGGATGGTATACTTGTTGCACCAGGTTTTGGAGGTCGTGGAATTGAAGGTAAAATCGACACGGTTCGTTATGCAAGAGAAAATAATATTCCGTTTTTCGGAATTTGTTTAGGAATGCAAATGGCTGTTATTGAATATTCTCGTAACATTTTAGGTTATGCAGATGCCAATTCAACTGAAATGAATGAAAACACCGCTCATCCAGTAATTAACTTAATGGAAGAGCAAAAAAATATTGAAAATAAAGGAGGAACTATGCGTTTGGGCGCATGGAAATGTAGCATAAAAGAAAACACATTGGCACAAAAAATCTATGGTAAAACTGAGATTATGGAGCGTCACCGTCACCGTTACGAATTCAATGGTGCGTATTTAAACGAATTAGAGAAAGCAGGATTAGTAGCTTCAGGAGTAAATCCAGATACGAAGTTGGTAGAAATTGTTGAAATTCCTACACATCCTTTCTTTATCGGCGTTCAATACCATCCTGAATATAAAAGTACAGTCGCTAATCCGCACCCACTTTTTGTGAGTTTTGTAGCTGCAGCTGTGCAACATAAGAATAAATAAACTGTTCAATAAAACTGAACACTGAACACTAATAATTAGATGGAAGAAAAAAAATTAGACCTTAATTCGATTATCGGATTTGTATTGATTTCTGGAATTTTGATTTGGATGTTATATTCAAATGCTCCAACACCAGAAGAATTAAAAGAAAAAGAGAAAAAAGAGCAAGTTGAAAAACAAACCAAAGAAGTTAAAACTGTAACTTCAACTGTTGCCGCAACGCCAGTATCAGATTCTACTAAAAATGCTGCAGCGCAAGCACAATTAGGTTCGTTTGGATATTCTGCAACACTTCCATCAGCTACTGACAATGTAACTGAAATTAAAAACGAAGTTTTATCGCTTAAAATTTCGAACAAAGGAGGTTATATTACTGAAGCTACTGTTTTAGGATTTGATCAATTTGAGAAGAATTCAAAAAAAGCGGTTCAAATTATTAAAGATAACAATGCTTCTTTAGACATCGCTTTAAATACTACTGATAACAGAACATTGCATACTAAAGACATGTATTTTGAGCCTAAGTTAACTACTGAAGGTAAAAATCAAGTTTTAACGATGCAGTTAAAAGCGGGCCCAGATCAGTTTTTAGAATATCGTTATGTGTTAAAGCCTAACGAATACATGTTAGACTTTGCTGTTCGTTCTCAAGGTTTAGAAAAAGTAGTGAATACTTCAAAACCATTGGATTTAGAATGGCAACTAAAATCATACAGAAACGAGAAAAGTGTTTCGTATGAAAACAGATATACTGAGTTAGTTTTCGAATATGAAGATGGAAAAGACGATTATTTAAACGCTGCAAAAGATTCTGAAGATGAAGCTAATGACGTTTCTTACATCGCTTTCAAACAACATTTGTTTACCTCTATTTTATTAACAGATACAAAATTCAAAACGGCTAAATTCAAATCAGATAATTTAGTGGATGATGAAAAAGTTGACACCGTTTTTACTAAAAATTTCAATGCTCAAGTACCGTTAGAATTTAAAAATGGCGCTTTAAACTATAATATGAATTGGTATTATGGTCCAGCGAAATATGAAATTTTAAACGACTATGAAAGAAATCTAGACGAAATCATGCCATTAGGTTGGGGAATTTTCGGATGGATTAACCGTTACATTTTTATTCCGACTTTCGGATTAATTTCAAGCATTGGAATTGGTTATGGAATGGCAATTATTTTATTTACGATTTTAGTTCGTATTGTAATGTCGCCAGTAACCTATAAATCATATTTGTCTCAAGCTAAAATGAAAGTTTTACGTCCAGAGATAATGGAATTGAATGAAAAATTCAAAGATAATCCAATGAAGAAACAA
This sequence comes from Flavobacterium sp., assembly GCA_019105125.1. Classification (GTDB taxonomy): domain Bacteria; phylum Bacteroidota; class Bacteroidia; order Flavobacteriales; family Flavobacteriaceae; genus Flavobacterium. The sequence goes on along the minus strand of JAHRWO010000074.1, from coordinate 4,600 downwards.
CAAGAGACAATGAAGTTGTATTCTAAAGCTGGCGTAAATCCTATGGCGGGATGTTTACCTGCCTTGATGCAATTACCTGTTTTCTATGCGTTGTTCCAATTCTTCCCATCAATGTTCGATTTGAGACAAAAATCATTCTTATGGGCAGATGACTTATCTTCTTATGATAGTATTTACCAATTGCCTTTCCATATTCCATTTTATGGAAGTCACGTGAGTTTATTCCCAATCTTGGCTTCTATTGCTATTTTCTTCTATATGAAAATGACAACAGGTGACCAAGCAATGAGTGCACCTCCACAAGAAGGTATGCCAGATATGGGTAAAATCATGAAAATTATGATTTACATTTCACCTGTAATGATGTTATTTTTCTTTAATAATTATGCATCAGGATTGAGTTTGTATTACTTCATTTCTAACTTAATTACCATCGGAATTATGTTGGTGATTAAAAATTACATCGTGAAAGAAGACAAAATTCACGCTCAAATTCAAGAGAATAAGACAAAAGAGAAGAAAGAAACTAAATTCCAAAGAAAAATGCGCGAAATGATGGAGCAAGCAGAAGCGCAAAAAGCGGCACAACAAAAGAAGAAATAATTTTTATTTTCATACAAATACAAACCCTGTCATTGATTGACAGGGTTTCTTTTTAATTGGAATTAAACCCAGTTATTTGAGAATATGTAAAACATTTCATTATTTTAACTTATGCAATTTTACCTGACTTTGAATCATTATATATTAGTTTTTATTTGCTAAGTCGATAGTATATTACTCGTTTTGCTCTTTAAATATAAAGCAATACTTGCATTTAAAATAATAAAATCAATATGATTATAGACATAAAAAAACGCCTTCCATTGGAAAGCGTTTTATTCATAGCAATTTTATTTACTGAAACGAATTAATTTAAGTTTGGTAAGATTACGTTATCTAAAACGTGTATTACTCCATTTGCTGCTTGAACATCTACCGCAACAATATTTGTTTGTCTACCTGCTTCGTCAGTAATAGTAGTACCATTTACGGTAAAAGTACCCGTTTCAAATGTTGTTATTGGTCCTGATGGAATTCCAGTAGATAGCACGTTTGCACCAGTTACAACATGATAGGTTAAAACAGCTGTTAATTGTGCTGGTGTTAAGCTTGCTAAAGTTCCTGGATTCTGGTTTTCAAATCTAGCAAAGGCATCATTTGATGGAGCAAATACTGTGAAAGGTGCATTGGTATTTCCTGAAAGAATTCCTACAAAATCAGGTTGTCCAGTACTTGTTAAAGCGCCTACTAATGTACTAAAGTTTGGATTTGCAGTAGCATGAGTTACAATTGTTGGTAAGTCAATAACTGCATCAACGACATGGATAACACCGTTAGAAGCTCTAATATCAGCGGTTGTAACTGATGCTACACCATTTAAACGAACACCTGAATTGGTAACATTTACAAACATACTTAAATTGTTAGTTGTAGAGGCACTTCCTAATGCAAGTGTTTTCACATAACCTGTTTGTAAGCTTCCAGATAAGTTTGTACCGCTTACAACGTGATTTAATAAAATCTGTCTTAAAACATCAACAGGTACATCATTTAATGAACTAAACCCTTTAGCACTTAAAAAACTTTGAAAAGCATCATTTGTTGGAGCAAAAACTGTAAACGAGCCACTTTGGTCAAGTGTTGATGCTAAATTAGCCCTTCCAAGAGCATCAACTAAAACTGAAAAATTTGAATTTCCAGACGCAATGTCTGCAATAGAATTGTTGTCAGCTGTACTATCGTCATCCGAACATGAAAACATTAACGTAGAACTAACTACTAATAATGTTAATTTGATTAATTTTGCATAGTTTTTCATAGTATTTTATTTTTTGTTTACTCAAAATTAAAAAACGATAAACAAATAAAAAAGTAATTTGATGTGTTAGACTGTAGATTTAACTCATATTTATTTTTTGTTCAACTAGAGATTATTTCTATACTATTGTTTTCAACCAAAAAAATACTTATAATTTAAAATAATTAAACAATATTTAAAAAAATGAAGCATTTGATTTTTATAACCTTATTTTTATTTTCACTTATGGGATTTTCTCAAGAGAAACTGAATCAATTTGATAGTAATGGAAAACGCCATGGTTTATGGAGAGGTACATATAAAGAGTCGAATAGAATTCGTTATGAAGGAAATTTTAATCATGGAAAAGAAACAGGTCTTTTCAAATATTTTGATGATACAAAAGCAGCTTCTGTAATTGCAACAAGAGATTTTTCTCAAGGGGATGATTCTTGTTATGCTATTTTCTATGATCAAAAAGGGAATAAGGTAAGTGAAGGTAAATTAGTAGATAAGCTTCCTGAAGGAGAATGGAAATATTACCATTATCAGTCAACTCAATTAATGTCGGTTGAATTTTACAAAAATGGCAAATTAGATGGCATGAGAAAGGTATTCTATAATGACGGAACACTAGCAGAGGAAACTAATTTTATACTCGGAATCAAAGAAGGTATTTCTAAAATGTATTCTGAGAAAGGCCAATTGATAGAATCACATCACTATAAAAATGGACAATTCGAAGGTTTAGCTACGTATTATGATGGAATAGGAAATAAAATGTATGAAGGAAATTATGTGAATGGAAAGCGAGTAGGGACATGGAAATTCTTCGAAAAAAATAAAATTTTCAAGCAAGTAAAAGCTAATAAATTTAGTAATGAATTGATTAAATACGAACAAAGAAATACAAAAGAAGTGTCAAAAACACTCGATCAATTAAAACAAGAAAAGGAGAACAATAATAAATGAAAAGAGTAGTTGTAGGACTTTCAGGTGGAGTAGATTCTAGTGTGGCAGCTTACCTGTTAAAAGAACAAGGATATGAAGTAATAGGCTTATTCATGAAGAATTGGCATGATGATTCAGTTACTATTTCTAATGAATGTCCTTGGTTAGAGGATAGTAATGATGCTCTTCTAGTTGCTGAAAAATTAGGAATTCCATTTCAAACAGTCGATTTATCGGAACAATATAAAGAAAAGATTGTCGATTACATGTTTAGCGAATACGAAAAAGGAAGAACACCTAATCCTGATGTTTTATGCAATAGGGAAATTAAATTCGATGTTTTCATGAAAATAGCAATGTCTCTGGGAGCGGATTATGTCGCAACAGGTCATTATTGTAGAAAAGGAACCATCGAAAAAGAAGGTAAAGAAATTTACCAATTGTTAGCCGGGAAAGACGGTAATAAAGATCAATCGTATTTTTTATGCCAGCTATCTCAAGATCAACTTTCAAAAGCGTTATTTCCCATTGGTGAATTAACAAAACCTGAAGTACGTGAAATTGCGGCAAAATTAGATTTAATTACGGCAGAAAAGAAAGATTCGCAAGGACTTTGTTTTATTGGTAAAGTGCGTTTGCCAGAATTTTTACAACAAAAATTACAACCAAAAGAAGGTATAATTGTTGAAATTCCAGCAAATGCCGAAATTTATAATTTAGAACAACCAAAATTTGACTCCGAGGAAGAAGCTTTTGCATATGAAGCTAGAAAAATTAATTATTTGAAAGTACCGGGTAAAATTGTTGGTAAACATCAAGGGGCACATTATTTTACCAAAGGACAACGAAAAGGATTAAATGTTGGAGGAACCAAAGAACCTTTATTCATCATTGAAACGGATGTAGAAAGAAATATTGTTTACACAGGGCAAAGCAACCAACATCCGGGATTATTCAAGAAAGCATTATTTATCACAAATGATGAAATTCATTGGATAAGAGAAGATTTAGCTTTGAAAGAAGGAGAAAAAATGGAAGTTATGGCAAGAATTCGCTATCGTCAACCTTTACAAAAAGCTACCTTACATCAATTCAAACTTGGAATGTATGTTGTTTTTGAAAATCCACAATCAGCTATTACAGAAGGGCAATTTGTAGCTTGGCATTTAAATGATGAAATTTTAGGAAGTGGCGTTATCGCTTGAATTCCAAAAAAAATTAAATTAACACAACACTAAATTATCAAAATGAATAAAATCACCCAACTTTTCAATATAAAATATCCAATTATCCAAGGGGGAATGATTTGGAATAGTGGCTATAAATTAGCGAGTGCAGTAAGTAATGCCGGAGGTCTAGGATTAATTGGAGCGGGTTCCATGTATCCAGAAGTACTAAGAGAGCATATTCAAAAATGTAAAAAAGCTACTGATAAACCTTTCGGAGTTAATGTCCCCATGTTATATCCAAACATTGAAGAAATCATGCAAATTTTGAAAGAAGAAAGAGTAAAAATAGTATTTACTTCAGCAGGAAATCCAAAGACTTGGACACAGTTTTTGAAAGAAAATGGTATTACCGTAGTTCATGTGGTGAGTAGTTCAAAATTTGCTTTAAAAGCTCAAGAAGCTGGAGTAGATGCTATTGTGGCCGAAGGTTTTGAGGCAGGGGGGCATAATGGACGTGAAGAAACAACTACGCTAACTTTAATTCCTATGGTACGTGAAAAAATTTCTATTCCACTAATAGCTGCTGGAGGAATTGCAACAGGAAGAGGTATGCTGGCCGCCATGACACTAGGTGCTGATG
>JAHRWO010000060.1 GCA_019105125.1 Flavobacterium sp. | reverse complement strand
GATACAAATATAGTACAAACGGATTAATTTTAATTTTGATATAATATGTAAAAAATAAAGCTCTTTTGGATATCCAAAAGAGCTTTATTTTTTACATATTATATCAAAATTAAAATTAATCCGTTTGTACTATATTTGTATCAAATACTTGCAATGAAAAAAGCGTTTTTAATTTTCTTTTTTACTCAGTTCTTTTTTGCACAACAAAACAACCAGTTGTGGAAAGGATATTTTTCCTATAACGAAATTGTCGATATTGAGTCCACTCCAAATGCTCTTTTCGCAGCTACAGAAAATGCCGTTTTTAAACAAGAAGTAGCAAGTGCTAACCTAAATATTTTCAATTCTATTTCAGGTTTAAAACCCGATGTTATTTCAACACTTCACATTTCTGAAACAACGAATAAAATTTTTGTTGGAAATAACAACGGATTAATCTTAGTTCAAAATCCAGATGGAACAATTGCCACGAAGGTTGATATTATTACCGATGTACCCGTGCCGCCTAATAAAAAGAAAATCAATGATTTTTACGAATTCAACGGTCATTTATATATTGCTACTGATTATGGGATTTCGGTTATGGATGTGTCTTCAACAGAATTTATTTCAACGTATTTCATCGGTACTTCTGGTGAAGAAACAGAAGTACTACAAACCACCGTTTTTAACGACGAAATATATGCAGTAACTCGCAATTTGGGCATTCGAAAGGCAAGTTTAAGCAATCCTAACTTATTCGATTATAACCAATGGCAAACCTTTGATAACGGATTTTGGCTAGGCATTGTAACTTTCAACAACCAGTTAGTGGCAAGTAACGCAAATCTCAAAACCTATCGAAATAATGGCGCTGGTTTTCAGGAAATTTTAACGATGAATCAGCCTGTTGTAAAATTAAAAACGAATGGTTCAAAAGTCATATTAACGGCTCCCAATAATGTATATGTTTTAAATTCATCATTTGCGATAGCTACTCATATTACCCAAATTCCAAATGTTGAGGTTTTATTTACATCGGCATCGGTGGTGGGAAATACAGTATATTTAGGAACTCAAAAAGATGGACTTTTTTCAACTTCATTAAGTAATTCGAGTGTTTTTATCCAAGTGGCACCAAACGGACCACTTCAAAACAGTACATTTCGTCTTAAAAAAGCACCTAGTAAGATTTGGGCAGTACATGGAGATTACGATCAAACGTATAACCCATATCCGCTTGACGAGTTAGGAATAAGCACCTTCACAGAAGAAAGAGGTTGGGAAATTATCCCTTACGAAAATCTATTTGGCGCCAAATCATTGTCAGATGTTGCAATCAATCCTAACAATCAAAATCAAGTATATGTAACGTCCTATTTTTCGGGAATTTTGAAAATGTTTGGCACCACCATTGAGCTTCTCAATAACACCAATACGGGTCCTAACGGACTAGAATCTTTAGTAATACCCGGTAATCCCTCGTATGTTGATATTCGTATTAATAGTTCCGTTTTTGATAAAGATGGAAACCTTTGGGTAACCAATGCTTTTGTAAATAAAGCTATTAAAGTATTACGCACAAACGGACAATGGCAGTCTTATGATTTAACCGGAATTACAGCTAATTTATCTTCAGGAAGGTACAATTCCATGGCTATTGACCGAAACAACACTAAGTGGATTTCTGCTTACAACGATGGAGTAGTAGCTTTTAACGAAAATTACGGAAATAAATTCATTGTAATTAATCAAAGCAATGCAAATATACCTTCTACCGATGTAAATTGTGTAGCCCTAGATAACCGAAATCAGCTGTGGATTGGCACAGGAGCAGGTTTGCGAATTTTGCCTAGTGTGGATCGTTTTGTGTCAGAAACCCAACTTGAAGTTTTCCCCATTATTATTCAAGAAGGAGATTTGGCTCAGGAATTATTTTTTCAACAACCTATATTAGATATTGCGGTAGATGGCGCTAACAGAAAATGGATTTCAATTGCAGATGGCGGTGTTTTTTTAGTTTCTTCAAATGGCCAACAAACTATTTATAGATTTGATAAAAGTAATTCTCCTTTACCAAGCAATAATGTGTTAGATATAGAAATTGATGGCGTTTCTGGTGAAGTCTTTTTTGCAACCGACAAAGGAATTGTTTCCTTTTTAGGAACTTCAACCAAACCAAGTGATAGTTTAGGCGATGTCTATGTTTATCCTAATCCAGTTCGACCTAATTTTACAGGAACAGTTAAGATTAGCGGTTTAACTGATAAAGCTAATGTTAAAATCACAGACATCGAAGGTAATTTAGTTTATGAAACTACTTCGGCTGGTGGAACTATTGAATGGGATACTTCGGCTTTTGGGAAATATAGAGTGGCTTCAGGGGTTTACATGATTTTTGTGACTTCTCAAGATGGTATGGATTCTACTGTAAAAAAAGTGATGATTATCCGATAATCTAATGTTAGTCAAAACTAAAGCCATCGTAATTTCGGCATTAAAATATCAAGAAAAAAGCTTGATTGTTAAGTGTTTCACGCAATCGGATGGTTTGAAAAGTTATTTTGTTCCAAGTGCTTATTCCAATAAAAAAGCGAATCAAAAAATTGCCTACTTCCAACCGTTAACGATTATTGAAATCGAAGCCAATCACAAAAACAAAGGCACGCTCGAACACTTCAAAGAAATAAAATTAGCACATAGTTTTCATACGATAAACACCGATATTGTTAAAAGCACAATCGTAATATTTCTTTCCGAAATTTTACATCACAGCATCCACGAAGAAGAGAAAAATGAAAATTTATTTTCTTTTTTAGAAACCGCCTTACTTTGGTTGGATGCCCACGAAGAAGCTACAAATTTTCATCTAATTTTGATGATGGAAATGACCAAATTTTTAGGGTTTTATCCCGATGTTTCTGAAATAGATTTCGATTTTTTCGATGTCAAAGAAGGTTTTTTTACGCCATTTCAATCCGTAAATACACTTTCAGCACATGAAACGCAATTGCTCAAACGATTAATCGAACTTAAATTCGATTCCAATCAGAAAACTTTTGCCGGA
>JAHRWO010000012.1 GCA_019105125.1 Flavobacterium sp. | reverse complement strand
ATTGAATTTACCTAAATTATTAAACAAACAAAAAAACTACCGCTAACAGGCGTTTGGCAAGATTGCGAATTTTGTAGTAAATACACGTTTACATTTCGCAAGAAATTTTACCTTTAACAGAAAATAATCGGTTCCGAAGCTCGCAACCTCGCCAAGCGCCGGAACGTTATGGTCAATTCACACACAACTTTTTAAAAATGACGATTAAACATCTCAAATTCCGAAATGAAAGTAGAAATATTTCACCAAATTCATTATTAGATGAAGAAGTTGGTAAATTTCTCGAAATGGAACTTGAAAAAGAATGCAATGTAAGTTTACCATCAAATACAGATTGGGGTTATACTTTTAGAATTAAAATCAAACAAATAAGTTTTGATATAATAATTGAGTTTAGAGAAACTCCAAAATACTTACAGATTAGAATTATTCCTGTCTTAAGCATTTTCCAAAAATGGCTTAAAAAAAACTACGAAATCGAGCAAAACAAATTGGCAGAAAAAATTCTGGAATTAGTAATCAAAAAGTTCCCAAATTTGACTCATTATTAGTTTGCGAAAAAATAAAAGAACTGCCCATAACAGCGGTTTGCTTCAATGGCTACTTCCGGATTTTCCTACGGAAAATCCGCTGCTGAATGGAATGTTTTGTTATATTTGTAATGGCTTGGTGTTGGTTCAACGCCACTGAGAGCAAGCCACAGGACGTTGTGTACAAGCTGTGAAATGCTGACACTAAAAACAAACTGAATAAAATATGAATAGTATAAACTTTAAAAAATGGGCTTTTCGTTTTACGATTTGGATTCTCATCTTAAATATTATCACCTTTTATCTGACAATAAATTACGTTGACTTTCCTGGCGTTAAAAATAATACAGGTTTGACTTTATTCTATTTTGGAATTTTGGGTAGTATCTTGCTATTATTGAGTATTATATTCGTTATTTTTAGCACTATAAAGAAAGAAAAAAGAAATTATCAATATTGGATTTCAATAATCGGAATCGCAATTTTTGGAATATTACCTTTAATAGGAAGTTTCTTGTGACTCAAATTCTTAAAGCAATCGATTTGATGAAAAAAGCCAGTACACAACAGCGGTTTGCTTCAATGGCTACTTCCGGATTTTCCTACGGAAAATCCGCTGCTGAATGGAATGTTTTGTTATATTTGTAATGGCTTGGTGTTGGTTCAACGCCACTGAGAGCAAGCCGCGAAACGTTGTAGCTAATTTTTGAATACCTATGAGTAAAAATGACAAACCTTGGAATGAATTGACATGGAATGAAAAAAAAGATAGATTTAAAATTTTTACATTTATATTCCTATTCCTTTCAATTTTTACATTTTTTTCAGTTAAGCACCCAAATCTAAACGAACTTGAGAACATTAATATTAAACTCACTGAGGAACCAGCTTTTAAAAGTTCAAAAGGAAAATCGACAAGTTATTGGATTGAATTATATAGCAATGAAGGTAAGTATGAAATCTCAGGAATAGACTATAAATATATTTCAAAAGAAAAATTCTTAAAATTAATCCATAAAGACACTACTATAACAATTAGTAAATTTGGTGAAAACATTTACAAACTAAAAGTAAATAATGAAGAATTACTTGACTACAATTTGGCTGGTTTTCATAAAACTAAAAATAAAAACTTTATGAGAATAATTTTCTTTTCAGGTTTTATTTTATGTTTAGTACCATTTTTTTTTAAGAATCCCCCAAAATTAAATAATACTGAATTAAGTATTGTAAAGTTTATCGCAATCTCTTGGATTATTTCTATAATAATTGCAATAATTTATCTAGACGATATGAAATACATTTCAAGTTCAGAACCTTTTATTCAATAAAAACTAGCTACAACAGCGGTTAAAAAAAATGGCTTGGTCAAGAATTTCCCGAAAATTCTCCGAATTTTCTAAATTTTGTCTATTTTTGGGTTGGCTTGGTTTTGGCTCACGCCACTTTCTTTAGCCGCGGACCGTTAGCAGATAGTTTAAAACAATATTCGTGTAAAATGAAAAACTCCTATTTATCATTATTTTTTTTAATTGGAATTAATTTCATCGTCACATCTTGTTACTATCCGAAAGTTGAAGTAACCTCTAAAGAATATAATTCAATTGTTTATAAAAAAAAGCAAAAAATAATATTTGAGAATAATAATAAAATTCAAGATACAGTTTTAATTTATTTAAACTACCCAAAAGGGTTTGAACCTAATTTTGATTTTTGGTGGAATAGAAAAATATCTAAATTTGATTCAATTAGCACAAAAAGAAAATTTGGAAAACAATTTACAACTTATACAAATTATGAAAAAAATAAGTATAAAAAAGCAAATTTGAATCTGTATTTATTTCTTTATTATACAAAAAATGAAGATGATAATGGACTGATTTTACACACATCTGATTTTAAAGAAAAATATAACCTAAATGATTATTCTTTAAATGACACTTTAGTTTTTAAAGAGAAAGACAATTTAACATTATGCGATAGTGAAAACTGTTTAAAAAAAATCAAATACTTAAAATCAATCGGAATTGTATACTTGGAAAAAGGAAACGGTGAAATATGGAAATTAAAGTAAAAAACCGTCTGCTAACAAGCGTTTGGCAAGATTGCGAATTTTGTAGTAAATACACGTTTACATTTCGCAAGAAATTTTA
>JAHRWO010000333.1 GCA_019105125.1 Flavobacterium sp. | reverse complement strand
TGCAAGACATTTTTTTCCAACCTTTCAAAACCAATATTTCTGGTATTTCTTTACCCGAAAAATTCACCTTTCCTTTTTATTACGAACCACATGAATTAAGTGTAATTGCTTCAAAAGAATTACAAGAATATTTGGAATCACAAACCGACTTTGAGCACAATTTTGGATTGAAAGGAAATCAAGAAGGTTTGGTAATTGGCAAAATGTTTGGCGTTTTGGTTTGTCAAAATCAACAAGGTGAACTTGGCTATTTATGGGCTTTTTCTGGAAAATTGGCGGGTGTGAATCACCTTCCCTATTTTGTTCCGACGATTTTTGACATGTTGCACGAAGATGGGTTTTTCAGAAAAGAAGAAGAAGTATTGAATGCTATCAATCGTCAAATCGAAATTTTTGAAAATTCAGACGAACTTCAAAGTAAAAAAAATCAATTAGACGCTACGAAAATTGAAGCTTTAACCGATATTCAAAATCAGAAAGATAAAATCAAAAGATTAAAGTTGGAACGCGATGAAAAACGAATTTCATTCACCAATTTATCTTCAGCTGAAATTGAACAATTAGAATTCGAACTTTCCGAAGAAAGTAAAAAAGAGAGTATTTTACTCAAAAAAATGACGAAATATTGGAATTTTCAAATCGAAAATGCTCAGAAAGAAGTCAATTTACTTTTGGATGAAATCAACCAACTAAAAGAAGAACGTAGACAAAAATCATCCGCTTTACAACAAAAACTGTTCGCTGAATATTCGTTTTTGAACCAATTTGGTGAACGAAAAAGCATTGGTAAAATCTTCAATAATAATCCGCCTGCTGGTGCTGGTGAATGTGCTGCTCCAAAGTTATTGCATTACGCTTTTGAACATCATTTAAAACCTATAGCTATGGCTGAATTTTGGTGGGGACAATCGCCAAAATCGGAAATTAGAAAGCACAAACAATTTTATCCGGCTTGTAAAAGTAAATGTGAACCAATATTAATGTCTCACATGCTGAAAGGTTTGGAAATGGAAGCAAATCCGTTTCAGGAAAACCCAGCGGAAGGAAAGAATATCGAGATTATTTACGAAGATGACGTTTTAGCAGTAATAAATAAACCCGCAGAATTTCTATCTGTTCCTGGGAAAATTATTTCCGATTCGGTATATCAAAGAGTCAAAGAATTATATCCAAACGCCACTGGACCCTTAATTGTGCATCGTTTAGATATGTCAACTTCAGGCTTAATGCTAATTGCAAAAAATGAAGAAACGTATGTAAAATTACAAAGTCAATTTATCAAACGAACAATTAAAAAGCGATATGTTGCATTACTAGATGGAATTTTAGAAGCAAATGATGGTTTTATCGATTTACCACTGCGAGTAGATTTAGATGATAGACCAAGACAATTGGTTTGCTACGAACACGGAAAGCCAGCGCAAACTAAATGGGAAAAGATTGAAGTAAGAAACAATCAAACTTTAGTGTACTTCTATCCTATTACGGGTAGAACACATCAATTACGAGTGCATGCTTCACACGAATTAGGTTTAAAAACTCCGATTGTAGGTGATGATTTGTATGGTTCAAAAGATAATCGTTTGCATTTACATGCAGAAAGTTTAACTTTTGAGCATCCAATTTCTAAAGAATCAATCATAATACAAAAAGAAGCTGAATTTTAAAAAAGTGAGTTTTTTATAATTGAAACCCACTTTTTTACTAAGTTGAAATTACATTTTAGTCCTGTTGATGCTTAATTCTGAAATCTTTCCACATTAACTATTTCTATGTTTTTTTCTCCTGTTCCAAAATCCCATTTTATTTGATCTCCAGTTTTATTTCCAACTAAAGCTAAGCCTACATTACCAACAATTGACTCTGTATTATTTCTTCTTTTAGCTTTTGATGGAGCAACAAAAGTAAAAGTCTGCATTTCACTTGTTAGAAGGTCTTTAATAGTAACTTTACAATCAATAGTAACTACGTTATCTGGTAATTCTCTGCGTCTAATTTGTTTAGCACGTTTTAATTGAACTACTAGTTGATCCTCAACAAATGGTGTTACTTTTTTTCTTCTAAGTAAATCTTTAATTAAATCATAAATTCCTGTTGTTAATATAATATCTTGATTCATTTTTTCTGTTTTTTTTTAAATGCCTCGATGAAACCTAAATAAATACCCAACTGAATTCAAATTGAACCAGCACAATAGTATCAAAAAGGCGAATGATTGTTATTTATTTTGAGTAAGAAAATAGAAATTTCCCTGTCATGGGCTTGACAGGGCTTATTTAATGAAGACTTTTGAGCTTTTTAAAAAAGAATCATCATGCAAGTAATTCAAAGTGATAAAACTTTGAACTATTAACATGTTATAAAGATTAGACTGATTCATTTCAAATAAATAAATTCAAATTTAAAACTATTTCATGCGATTAAAAAATATTTAACAATTCATTATCCTTTACTGCAATAGTAAATTCGTTCTAAAATTCTTTACATCATAATAATGATATTATTTTATTTTAAATTTTAAATCCAAACTCTTATATTTAATTTTTGAAAACAACGCAAATGAAAAATAGTTTTTTAGTTGTCCTAACGATATTAGGAATCCAACAAATCAATGCTCAATTTACACGTCGTGATTCACTTCAAGGTGGTTTACGTATCGAAAGAACATCTTATGATGTAAAACGTTATGATTTAAATATAACAATAAATCCAGAGCAAAAAAGTATCAAAGGTTTTAACGAAATTACCTTTACGAGTAGATTTAGACGATCGTCCACGCCAATTGGTATATTTTGAACACGGAAAAAAAGCCCAAACCAAATGGGAAAAAATTGAAATTAGCTACAATAAAACTCTGGTTTACTTCTACCCTATTACGGGAAGAACGCATCAATTACGAGTTCACGCTTCTCATGAATTGGGTTTAAAAAAACCTATTGAAGGTGATGATTTATATGGTACAAAAGCCAGTCGTTTACATTTACATGCAGAAAGTTTGACTTTTGAACATCCGATTACAAAGGAAACCATCATAATTAAAAAAGAAGCTGAATTTTAACACTAACTGTATAATTCTATTTTTTCTACAAGGTCTTTAAATGTAAAAGGTTTTTTAATGTAAGATTTAACACCTAAACTTAGACCATACTCTTCATCTTTCTTTTCAACTTTTGCAGATAAAAGTAGTACAGGAATATGAGCATTAACAGAATTCATATGTTGATTAACAAAGCCATAACCGTCTAAAAATGGCATCATTACATCACAAATAATAATTTCGGGTTGCACTTCATTTACTTTTTGTAAACCATCTTTCCCATTAAATGCCAAGAACACTTCATATCCAAAATGTTGCAACATTTCGGCTATAGTTTCTCTTAAATTAACTTCATCATCAATAATTAAAACTCGTTTCATATTCAATTGTTTTTTTATAAAGTGGAAATTTTAAAGTGACTTTTGTTCCTTTACCTAATTGACTTTCTAACTGAACTTTCCCTGAATTTTTTTTGGTAAACATTTTAACTATATACAAACCAAGTCCCGTACCTTGAATACCATTAGAGTTACTAGCTCTGTAAAATGTATTAAACAATTTTGGCTGATCTTCCTCTGGGATTCCAATTCCGTTGTCTATGACTTCAATAAAAATAAATTGGTCTTTAGAAAATAAATTAAGTCTAATATTTTCGCCACCATCAGAATATTTAAAGGCGTTACTTATAATGTTAAAAAGGCTATATTTAATTAGATTAACATCTGCAAAGATTTCGACTGTATCATTATCAAATTGTGCTTCAACTATTCTGTTATCTTTTTGATGAGAAAAACTGGTCTCAATCACCTCTAAACAAATTTCTTTTAAGTTACAAACTACTGGATTAAAATTCGTTTTATTTGCATCATCTTTAGAAATAATTAAAACGGCATCCATTAACTCTACTATACGATCAATTTCTTTGGTTATAATATCAATTCTCTTTTCAACTTGAGTTGCATTTAAGAAATTGCAATTTTGCAAATACATTGAAATTAGCTCAGCACTTGTTCGTATGGTTGTCATAGGAGTTCTAAACTCATGTGAAATAGTAGATACTAAATTAGTCCTTAGTTCATTTAAATGACGTTCCTGAATCAATGTATCTTCAATTATTTTTTCTGCTTTCTTACGCTGTGTTATATCACGTGTACTAGATTGGAAACTGACCGGCTCGTCATTCTCAAGAACAACAGAAGCGTTAGTTTCAAACCAAATATATTCTCCATCACTATTCTTCAAACGAACTTGTTCTGAAAATTGTTCATTATTCTTGATAATATTTCCGATTCGATTTTTAAATTTTTCTAAATCCTCTGAATGAATAAAATCTTGCGGATATGCACCTATAAGATCTTCAGGTGAATAACCTAACAAATTTTTAATTGATGGAGATACATATTTAAAAGTAGCATCTAAATTATGTAAACAAACTAGGTCTATAGTATTATCAGCTAACAATCGATACCAATTTTTAGCCTCTATTAATTGTTGGGCTTTATTTTTATTATTTTCTTCAATAAGTAATCGATTTTCTTCCTCCATTCTTTTGCGTTCAGAAATATCAACAACTTGTGCTACATAATGCTGTATTTTACCATCATTTCCTTTAACTGTAGAAACAGATAAGTGAACCCATACTAAGGATTGATTTTTATGAATAAATCGTTTTTCGAGTTGGAATGCAGGAATAAGTCCATCATCCATTTTTTGTTTCAAAGCCAAATCCAACTCTAAGTCTTCTTTATAAGTAAATTCTTCAAAA
This sequence comes from Flavobacterium sp., assembly GCA_019105125.1. Classification (GTDB taxonomy): domain Bacteria; phylum Bacteroidota; class Bacteroidia; order Flavobacteriales; family Flavobacteriaceae; genus Flavobacterium. Next base: position 23,188 of record JAHRWO010000333.1, on the reverse strand, counting down.
GTTAGATTTTTAAATTCTTCTTTGGTATAACCGAGAATTTCACACATTCTGTTATTTACCTCTATCCAATTTCCTTTTAAGTTTACCAATGCGGAACCAAAATAAGAGTTGTTGAATGCTCCTTTAAAGCGTTCTTCGCTTTGCTGTAATTCATTTTTTAGAAATTTTTCTTGAGTAACATCTTGCATAGCACCAATCATTCTTATTGGTGTATCAAAACTATCATAAATAATTATCGCTTTATCACAAACAAAAGCATAACTTCCGTCTGCTTTCAAATAGCGATATTCATGTTTCCATTTAATTTTTCTTTGCTTTGTAGCTAATTCAATTGATTTTTCGTATTCCATTAAGTCGTCTGGATGAACTAAACTTTCGCAGAATTCTCCTGTTATTTTATTATTTTCAAAGTGATGACCAAAAAGTTGTGAATAGGTTTCTCCAACAAAAATTTCATCAGTGGTCATATTCCAATCCCACAAAGCATCAGAAGTTGCTTCACTAGCATATTTAAAACGTTCATTACTCTCTCTTAAAGCGTCTTCAGCATTTTTTCGTGCAGTAATATCATTAAAAGTACATACCACATAAACCAATTCTCTTGTATCGTCAAAGACAGGAATTGCATCAACTAATAACCACGCAATGTCATTTTTTACAGGACGATGAACACCCATTACCACATTTTTTATGGGAATGAGTTTACTTATCGCTTGTGGTACTGGATGATCTTCTGACTTAAATTCTGTTCCGTCTAGATGAACCACTTTCCAATGCGAATCGAAAGAAGACTTTCCTAACATTTGATCCTCTGTTAAGCCTAACATATCGCAGGCCGATTTGTTGTACTCTAAAAATTCGGATTGTGGTCCTTGAACAATAATTCCAACAGCTGCATTTTGAATAACATTTGTAATTAATTGTCGACTTTTAAGAATTTCTTCGTTGATTTTCTTACTTTCTGTTATATCGATACCATAGCCAGCCATAATATCAAATTGACCATTTTCGTCTAATATGGGAACAAACTTTCGAGAATGATATGTTTTTTCACCATTTTTACCTTCTAAAGTATCTTCCCACTCTACAATTTCACCTGAGTTTAATGCTCGTAAAAATTTTTCTCTCCTACTTACAGCAAAACTATCATTTCTGTTTGTATACTTTGCATAATCAAAATCATCTTTACCAATGATAAATTTTCGCAATTCATCATTCTTTATGGCTTCACGATTTAAATACATGTACTTGTGATTTCTATCCCAAACTCCCAAATCTAATGGTAATCTGTCTAATATCTTTTCATAAAATTCTTTTTGCTTTGATATTACTTCTTGAGCTTCAATAAAATCTGTTACTTCTCTACAATTTCCAATATACAATAGATGACCTTCACGCTCAATCAATGTAACATTTGAAGAATGCCATACGTAATGTCCTTCCTTATGTTGAATTCGATAAACAATAGTTTTATCAGATTTTTGATTAGGAATTAATTTACTTAAATAATCATTAATATGTTCAATATCATCAGAATGAACATAATTTGTAGTACTTTTTCCTAGTACATCTTCTACTGAGTAACCTGTGGCCATTTCCCAACTTTCTGAAATAAATAAAATTTCACCTAAGTTGTTAAGTTCATAAAAGATTTCCTTTGAATTATCAGAGAATAACTCAAATTTTTTGTTTTGAAACTTTAAGTCTCTGCCTAAATTAAAATTATCTAAAATTAAATTAAGACCTAATTTTATTTGTTTGATTGTTAACTCAATTAAATTTAATTCTTTAGCTGAAAAATTTTTATTTTCATTATGAAATAAGATCAAAAAAACAGAAGATTTATTATCATCAAAAATAACGGGATAAGAGATAAAAAAAACATTTTCTAATGATTCATCTTTAAGAAACCTATTAGAGAAAATATTGGATTTTAGCTTTGAATCATTTGTTAAATACTTATCGTAATCTAAATCAAAATCACCTACTTTTACCGAATAGGTGTAATTATCAAATTGAATACTTAACAAACAACTTGAAATAGAGCATTCTTCAATTAAGAAAGAAAGCATGTTTATCAATAAATCACTAGAAACTAGCGTGTTATATAGACTAAAAGTTGATTCTATTTTTGTATTGTTAGTTGTTTCAATCATTTAAACATCAATTTTGAGAAGAATTGTAAGAAATAAAATTTAAATTATGCAATATAAGGTATATGTTTATAAATTTGATGCAATAACTTTCAAATCAATTATATATAACTTTAATTTATTAGTAAATTATACTATTATTTTATAAAAAAAACAGAATAAAAAATAAATTCAGGTTTAGTATGCTATTACCTATTTAATAATTACAGTCAAATATTTTAATTAAGAACAAATGAAAAAAAATTATATACTAATTATAGCCTTACTATTTGTAAATTATATTCAAGCACAATTTACACGCAAAGACTCACTTCAAGGTGGATTTCATTTTGAACGTACTTGCTTTGATGTTTTACGTTATGATTTGGATATTACGATTGACCCTGAAAAAAAATCGATTTATGGATCTAATGATATCACATTTAAAATCGTAAAGCCAACAAATAAAGTCCAAATCGATTTATTTAACAACATGAAAATTGAAGGAATTACAGCATCAAATTTTGGTAAACTTGAATATGATCGGGAGGAAAATGCAGTTTTTATTCATTTTAACTCCACTTTAAAGGTTGATTCTACCTATACTCTTCGTTTTATGTATAGCGGAAATCCAATTATTGCTAAAAATGCGCCTTGGGATGGTGGATTTGTTTTCAAAAAAGATAGTAATGGCAAACATTTTATTGGTGTAGCAGTTCAAGGCACTGGAGCCAGTTTATGGTATCCTGTTAAGGATTCACAATCAGACGAACCCGACTATGGTGCTTCTATAAAAGTAGCCGTACCAAACGGATTGATGAATGTTTCAAACGGTCGCTTTTTAGGTTCTAAAGATTTGAAAAATGGCTATACGCGTTGGGATTGGGAAGTCAAAAATCCAATAAATAATTATAATATAACGGTTAATATCGCAGATTACATTCACATTCGGGACAAAATGTCGAATTTAGATTTAGATTATTATGTTTTAAGAGAAAACGAAAGCAAAGCTCGAGAACATTTTGCTGAGGTAAAACCAATGATGGAATGTTTTCAATCGAAGTTTGGGCGTTATCCTTTTTGGGAAGATGGTTTTAAATTAGTAGAAACGCCTTATTTAGGTATGGAACATCAAAGTGCTGTAGCTTATGGAAATAAGTACAAAAAAGGCTACATGGGGCTTGACTTATCTGGAACTGGTGTTGGGATGTTTTTTGATTATATTACGATTCACGAAACAGGTCATGAGTGGTTTGGAAATAGTATAACGAGTAACGATATTGCCGATATGTGGATTCATGAAGGATTTACAACCTATTCTGAAACTGTTTTTATTGAATGTATAAAAGGATATGATGATGCCATGAAATACATTAACGGGCAAGCTAAAAATGTTAGAAACGATCGACCAATTATTGGTCAATATGGGGTGAACAATGAAGGTTCTGGAGATATGTATTATAAAGGTTCGCTATTATTAAACACCTTAAGACATATAATTGCTGATGATGCAAAATGGTGGAAAATGTTATATGATTATTCCGAAACTTTCAAGAAGAAAATTATTACTTCAGATACTGTAATTGATTACTTTAACAAGGCTTCAGGTACAGATTTAACACCAACATTTAGACAATACTTATACACCAATCAAGTTCCTGTTTTTATTTATAAAATCAAAGGCGATTATCTATATTATTCATGGGATAATGTAAATGAAGACTTTAACATGCCTATTGATATTGGTTTTGAAGGGAAAAAAATTAGATTATTTCCAACGGCAAAAGAACAGAAAATCAAACTAAAAAAACTCAGTAAAAAGAGTTTCCAAATTTACGATAATCAGTTTTTTGTAAAATTAAAGAAGGAAACTAACCTTCTTTAATTTACTTTTAAGGTATTTAATGTTTGAATACGATTTATTTTATTAGTTCCTGTTTCAATAAATTGAGGAATAAATATGACATCCCTTGGTTTTTCAAACTTTTCTAAATCATTAAATAAAGAAGTCTCCACTTTATATTCATTTCCCTCAATTACTAGTACAACTTTTGTTCCTAAAACATCATCGGGTAAACCTGCTACAAAAAAACGATTAGTAATTTTGGAAGCTAATTTTGTTTCAATTTGCTCAGGAAATAACTTAATTCCTCCGCTGTTTATTACATTATCATATCGCCCCAACCATTTGAATTTTTTAGCGTTTTCGAGTGTAACAATGTCATTTGTAATCACTTTTTCATCTGAAATACTAGGTGCATCAATGACTAAACAATTGCGATCATCAATACTAATATTCACATGCTCTAATACATCAAAAAACTCTTCCCCTATTTTTTTTGCTGCAATGTGAGTAATGGTTTCTGTCATACCATAGGTTTCATAAATTTCGGATTTTATGTCTTTTAGTTTAAAAGCTAAATGATCTGAAACTTTAGCACCACCAATAATTATCTTTTTAAATTGGTGCAATTTTTCAAAACTATTTTCAGCTTGAAGGGGGACAATTGCAACAAAATCATATTTTTTATGAGGTAGTAAATCATCCAAATGAGATGTTGGTACCATGATATCCAAATCAAAACCTAATATCATAGCTCTAACAATCATCATTTTACCTGCAATATATTTAGCAGGCAAACACAATAAGGCTTTGTCTTTTGGGTGTAAATCAAAAAAATTACCAGTCGCAATCGCAGAACCCACCATCGATTGCTTTTTTATGGTGATATTTTTTGGAGCACCAGTTGTTCCCGAGGTTGTGAGTTGAATGGTTTCCTTTTCATCTAACCAATCTAACAAAAAGACACCCAAATCATGTTCATGTTCCTTTCCCTCTTTTATAAGACTATATGCTAATTGAAATAAAGCTTCTTTATCAAAATGAAAACCATTAATTTTAAATTGGTTGTGAATGTTTTGGTAGTGTGGGATCATTAAATTAATTATTAATTGTATGTAATTTACCTGTTAATTTTTCTTTCCAATTATTCCATCCATAAACTTTAGAGAAAACAACGAGTAGTAATGGAAAAATTATGAATACAGGAGTTAAAATATCAAAGCCAGCAGAGGGTTCGGAAATATCTTTAAAGATAGAATGGGTTTGAAAAGCAGTCCAATCGGCCGTGACAAGCAAAGCTCCGACTAAATTATTAGCGGCATGAAAGCCTAAAGCTAACTCCAAACCTTCATCCATTAAGGTTATAATTCCTAAGAACAAACCAGTTCCTATGTAATAAACCATAATCAAATAACCAATTTTATCAACTTCTGGGTTTGCAATATGCATGATACCAAATAAAACAGAAGTTATAATCAAAGGAATTAATCTACTATTTGTTGCCAATCCAATTCCCTGTAACATATGACCTCTAAAAAGATACTCTTCAAAACTTGTTTGCATCGGAATTAGAACAAGGGCGATGATAAGAAAAACAAAAAACTTATCAGGTTTAAAATTCCAAACAAGACTTTCTGAATTAAAAAAATACATACCCAATACCATCAATGTAGTTATGGCTCCCCAAAGGAAAAAGGAAAAGAAAACACGTTTCCAATCGATTTTATTACGAGAAGTTGTCAAACGAATTAAAGATTGATTTTGAATGAATTTAACCCAAAATAATAATAATAATAAACCAAAAGCAAGTGGAGTTATCAAAAAAATAAAAGTTAGATTTACTCCAAAGGTTTTTATCGTTTGTTGAATAACTTCATTTGTATCTATTCCATCTGACATGATATAATTAAACAACATCAATAAAATAAAACCAAGTGGGATTGGTAAGTAACTTAATAAATTATATTTTGTGTTTTTTAATTGCTCAATGAACATGCTTATTTATTTACTTAAATTTGCCACTAAAGTACTATTTTTATTCCTTTGCCAAAAACAAAATATGATAACAATTTACCACAACCCAAGATGTACCAAATCTAGAGAATGTTTATCCGAATTAGAAAATTTAAATCAATCTGTAGAAATAAGAAGATATTTAGAAGAGCCCTTCTCAGAAACAGAACTCAAAGAAGTAATTAAAAAACTTAAAATCAAACCTTTGGAATTAGTAAGAACTAAGGAAGCTATTTGGATTGAAAAGTTTAAAGGTAAAACACTTAGCGATGATGAAATCATAAAAGCAATGTTAGAACATCCTAAAATAATTGAACGTCCAATTGTTCTAAATGGTGCAAATGCAATCATAGCAAGACCAAAGGAGAAGATTAAAGAAATACTCTAATAGTTTTAACAAAGATTTAGCAAATAACCACTAAACCAAAAGTTACTTTTGTAGTCTTATTTGCAAAAAAAAAATTATGAACAAGAAAATTCTTATTTCTACAGTAACACTTTTATTAAGTCTAATGACTTTCGCACAACGACAGGATGGACCAAAAATTACGATTTCTGGTAAAGTTATGGAAAAAGGAACCGATTTTCCTCTTGAGTATGCAACCATTGTTTTTGAAAACACAACAACAAAACAATTATCAGGTGGTATCACAGATGAAAATGGTAACTTTAAATTTGAGGTCCCTGCAGGACGATACAATGCAAGAGTTGAGTTTATTTCTTTTAAAACTGTGAACTTACAACAAAAAGATTTTAGAGCAGATACTAATTTAGGAGTAATCCAGATGGCTGCAGATGTTGCACAGTTAAATGCAGTTGAAGTAATTGCCGAAAAATCTACAGTTGAAATTAAACTTGATAAAAGAGTTTACAATGTAGGAAAAGATATGATTGTTAAAGGAGGTACTATTAGCGACGTTTTAGATAATGTACCCTCAGTTACCGTTGATGCCGAAGGTAATGTAGCACTTAGAGGTAATGAAAGTGTTAAAATCTTAATTGATGGAAGACCTTCAGGATTAGCTGGAATAAACATTGCAGATGCTTTAAAACTTCTACCAGCTGATGCGGTAGAGAAAGTTGAAGTTATTACCAATCCATCAGCACGTTACGATGCAGAAGGTGGTGGAGGTATTATCAACATCATCCTAAGAAAAGGAAAAGCAAATGGAATCAATGGTTCTGTTTTAGTAAATGCTGGAGATCCTGAAACTTATGGAACTAGTATCAACCTTAATAAGAAAAGTGAAGATTACAATTTGTTTTCGAATTTTGGTTATAACTACAGAAACAATCCTGGAAATTCTCTTACAGACGCTGAGTATTTCAACAATGATGGAACTACAAATCGTTTTATTAACGAAAGAAGAACTAATGATAGATTAAGTGAAGGTTTCAATGCTAACTTTGGTATTGACTTAAACTTATCAAAGTCTTTAGTTTGGACTAATGCCCTAACATTTAGAGAAAATAGAGGTAAAAATCCAGACAATGTATTTTTCTATAACTTTGATTCAGGATTTAATCCAACCTTCACAAGAAACCGTTTAAACGATCAAAGAAGTGATGAGTTTAGTATTGAATATGCTTCAAATTTTGTAAAAAAATTCAAAAAAGACGGTCACCAATTCACAGCAGATTTGTCTTTTTCACAAAATCGTGAAAATGAATTTGCAACTATCACAGACCAAATTTTAGGTGACCCTAGTTCGTTAGATTCAGAACAAACTTCTAACCTACAAAAGCAACAACGCAATTTAATTCAAGCAGATTATGTTTTACCAATAGGCAAAAATGGACGCTTTGAAGCTGGTTATAGAGGAAGTTTCTTGAAAAATTTAACAGACTTTGCAGTGACTCCTGATATTTCAAACTTCTCAAACACACTTGAATACATTGAAAATGTAAATGCTCTTTACACACAATATGGTTCAAAAATTAATAAGTTTTCATACTTCTTTGGAATACGATTTGAAGATAGTAATATCGAAGTAAACTCATTAAGCAGAAATGATTTTAACAACAAGAAGTACAACAACTTATTCCCGTCTGCAACTTTTAATTACGAGTTTTCTCAATCAAGTTCTTTAAGTTTGAGTTATAGCAAAAGAATTAACCGTCCAAGAGGTCGTTTCTTGAATCCTATTTCAACTTTATCTAGTAACATTAATATTTTCCAAGGAAATCCAGATTTAGATCCATCTTTAACAGATGCAATTGATTTAGGTTATCTAAAAAAATGGAACAAATTAACTTTTAATACTTCTGCATATATTAACATAACAAATGATGCTTTCCAATTTATTAGAAAAGAATCAGGTTTATTTGTTGAAGGAGTTCCTGTTATTTTAAGTACGCCTATTAACTTAGCAAAAGAATATAGAGCAGGATTTGAATTTAACTTAAACTACACGCCCTATAAGTGGTGGAGATTAAATGGAAACTTTAATGCTTTTAGAAATGAAACACAAGGAAATTATAGTTATGTAGACTTTACTGGAAACACAGTTACTCAAAACTTCGATAATGTGGCGTATACTTGGTTTACAAGAATAAACTCTAGAATTACGTTACCTTACAAAATTGAGTGGCAAACTAATGGTACTTACAATGCACCTCAAACAAATGCTCAAGGTCGTTCTCTTGGGGTAGCGTCAATGAACTTAGCATTTAGTAAAGATATCTTGAAAGATAAGGCTACAATTGCACTAAATATCAGTGATGTTTTCAATTCTAGAAAAAGAATTATGGAAACTTTTATTCCTAATGTAGTAAGCTCATATAGCGAAATGCAATGGAGAGAAAGACAAGTAATGTTAACTTTCACTTACCGTTTCAATAAGCAGAAAAACGAAAGAGACAGACAGCCACGAAGAGATGATGGTGGTGGTGAAGAATATATGGGAAGACCATAATACACAAAAATCAACAATAAAAAAGTCCCGATCAAATCGGGACTTTTTATTTTAAGGCAAAATTTTAAAAATCTTACTCTTCTTTGTTTTTGTTTCTTTTCTCTTTAATTAATTCCATAATAGCTCCGCCCAACCAATAGTGAACAAATCCTACTAAGAAAATCATCAACCAAAAACCGATAGTTAATATGGTTAAGAAAAGTAAAAAACCTAGGTACTGTTGAAATTCAAACATAATATTTTCCGGAATTTATGAATTCATGTCAAAGATAATGGTAATATTTATTTTTGACAATAGAATTCAAAATTATTTTATTAGAACTAAAACCACTTTTTCAATTTAAAATATACAAACATAAACACTACAACTACTATCATTACTCCCCAAATAATAAAGTAACCGTTCTCCCACTCTAGTTCTGGAAAATGTTTAAAATTCATTCCATAAACTCCCACAATAAATGTTAACGGTAAAAAGAACATTGAAACTACAGTTAAGGTTTTCATAACCTCGTTCATCTTATGATTTTGTGCTGAAAAAAAATAGTTGGAAGCGCTTTCTAATGTTATCAAATCAGATTCAATTTGTTCTAATAATTCCAAACACTTTTGATGTAATCGTGAAAAAAAGGAATAATTCTCATGCTGAATATCATTAAAAACATCGTCATCTTTCATGCTTTTAATTGAATACAAAGAATCTCGTAATGGAATAATAGAACGTTTCAGAAAGTTAAAATTATCTCGATGTTTTTCAATTAATTCTAAAACTTCTGGCTTCGTACTCGTTTTGGACAAATCGATTATTTCATCTACTCGATCCTCTTCGCTTTCAATAGAAATATAAAAATTTTCAATAATAGCGTCTAAAAGTAAATACAACAAATAGTCCGCTTTCTTAGTCCTTACTATACCTGAATTGGTTCGTAAACGCTCTCTGATATGAGAAAAGAAATCACTTCTTTTTTCTTGAAAGGATAACAAAACATTGTCCTTCAACATAAAACTGATTTGCTCATAACCCAATGCATCAGTATCTTTAATAGGTAAAAGCGATTTCACATTGAAAAACAAAATATCATGGTATTCCTCTAACTTTGTTCTTTTTGTTGTATTTAAGATATCACCAATAATAAAATGATCTGCTCCAAAAATTTCTCCAATAGTAGCTATCTTATCAGGCTCGTTTAAACCGTGAATGTTCAACCAATTCACTTTTTTTATATCTATGACATTTTTCACATCCGAAACTTCTAGTTGTTGCATTTCGGTTACATCTTCAGCATTATAAACAAATAATTGAATTTCAGTTGGGGTAGTTTTATGAGATCCCGTATATTCTAAAACACTTGGCTGAACTTTTCTTCCTTTCTTGTATTTAATTTTTCTCAAAACAAACAAATTTTATATAAAGATAGGAGTTTTTAAAAATGAGAAGTATTTTTACTAAAAATTTTAGTTCAAATGCAAACCTTATTCATCAATATAAAAGAACTTTTACAAATTAGAGAAGCAGGAATTGATAAAATTTCAGGTTCCGAAATGGGAATATTACCTAAAATTAATGATGCTTTTCTTTTGATAGAAAACAACATTATTACCGATTTTGGTCCAATGAAAAATTGCCCAAAAGTTTCCAATACTGAAATAATTGATGTTTCAGGACAAGTAATTTTACCCACTTGGGTGGACAGTCACACCCATATTGTGTATGCAGGAAATAGAATTCAGGAATTTGTAGATAGAATTAACGGTTTATCTTACGAGGAAATTGCGAATCGTGGCGGTGGCATTTTAAATTCGGCAAAAAAATTGAACGAAACTTCTGAAGACGAAATTTACGAGCAATCCAAATTGCGTTTAGAAGAAATCATGCAACAAGGAACAGGTGCAGTCGAAATAAAATCAGGTTACGGATTAACAGTGGAAGGCGAATTGAAAATGTTGCGCGTCATCAAACGATTAAAAGATAATTATCCGATTGCGATTAAAGCAACTTTTTTGGGAGCTCATGCTTTTCCTATGGAATTCAAAGAAAATCATTCGACTTACATCGATTTAATAATCAATGAAATGTTACCGAAAATTGCTGCTGAAAATTTAGCTGATTATATTGATGCTTTCCTTGAAACTGGTTATTTTTCAGTAGAAGAAACCATTAAAATTATGAAAGCAGGTATACAATATGGTTTAGAACCAAAAATTCACGTAAATCAATTCACCGCTATTGACGGAATCAAAGCCTGCGTTGAAAATGGGGCATTATCTGTTGACCATTTGGAAATCGTAACCGATGAAGATCTTGAAGTGTTGAAAAATAGTAAAACTATTCCCGTAGCTTTACCAAGTTGTTCGTATTTTATTAGTATTCCATATACTCCTGCAAGAAAGATAATGAATGCAGGTTTACCATTAGCCTTAGCAACTGACTATAATCCAGGCACTACTCCTTCTGGAAATATGAATTTTGTGGTGGCAACGGCTTGCATCAAAATGAAAATGACTCCAGAGGAAGCTATCAATGCAGCAACCATCAACGGAGCTTACGCTATGGGAATTTCAGAAACCCACGGAAGTATTACAAAAGGAAAGAAAGCAAATATTATCATTACTAAACCCATAACTAGTTTTTATCAATTGCCATATGCTTTTGGGACAAACTTAATTGACAAAGTAATGATAGAAGGTAAATTCATTTAAAAAAACATCATGATAAAAACACTTTTGATCGTTGGGTTTGGAGGTGCCATCGGAAGTATTTTCCGATACCTAACAAATTGGTTCGTTTCTAAATATTTTCAGAGTTCGTTTCCAATAAGTACTCTCTTAGTGAACGTTTTAGGAAGTTTATTAATTGGAGTATTGATAGGGTATTTTGGAAAATATTTCCCTGAAAATCATCCGTTAAAATTACTATTGATTGTTGGCTTTTGTGGAGGTTTTACTACTTTCTCAAGTTTTGCATTAGAAAACTACAATTTACTTCAAAATAACCAACAAATTACGGCTTATCTTTATATGGCAACTACTATAATTTTAACCCTTTCAGCGGTTGGATTAGGTAGTTATTTATCAAAATATTTACAATAAAAAAAGTCCAATGAGAACCATTGGACTTTTAAATTTTACAGGATATGATTATTTCAATTCGAAACTTGTTTTAGAAACTAATTCAGCATTTTTATCAAATACATTTACGAAGTAAGTTCCTTTTGCAAAATCTTTTCCAGGTACTTCTTCATTTACTTGAACTGTTTTATTTTCATATTTTACGGTTGAAATAAAGCTATACGTTAATGTTTTATCTCCAGCAGGAATTGTTTTCTTTTCTCCTAAAATATTGTTTTTACTGTCAATAATTTGAACATAATATTCTCTTGCTCCAGTTTTAGCAATTTGGTTCTCAGCAATTAAGAAACTTACTTTTAAAATATCCGCTCTACTTGCTTTATCAGTTTCAATTTGTTTACCTGAACTTCTTTGTTTTACAGCTAAAACTTTTAGGTTTAATACCGCTAATTTTGAACCTTTTTCAACTGTTTTAGTTAAACTCTCGTTTTGAGTCAATAAAGTATCATTGAATTTTTTAGCATCTGATAAAACAACTTTAGTACTATCTAAACTGGAAGTTAAAGCAATATTTTGTTCTTTTAAAATCTTATTTTCGGCAACTAAATTATCCATTTCTCTTTTCAATCGAAAATATTCATTTTTGTACTTAGCCATTGCAGCAGCATCACCTTTCGATTTTTCAACTTGCTCTAACAAAGCTACCATTTTAGCTTGTTCTGATTGAAGCTCTTCTTTTAAAGCAGTATTATCCGCAATCATGGTATCGTATTCAGCAATTTTAGCTTTTAACTCTTCAGCCAAAGTATTTTTTTCTGTTGTTAAAGTAGTTACTGTCTCTTTGTTGTCAGAAGTTAATTTAACAATGTAACCGATACTACCTAATAAAAGTAAGACCAATACGACTATAGCAGCTTTTAATCCAGAATTGTTTGATGTGTTTTCCATGATAATTTAATTGGGTTGATTTAAATATTATTAGTTATCAAAAATACAATTTTTAAAGTATTTTCTAAATTCTAAACGATTTTTATTTTTAAATAGTATTTTTGGACTACATTTTAACAAATCATATGGAAAACATTACTTTATTAAGTCAAAGCGAACTCGCCAAAATTACAAATCACAGAAGTGGCGAAATTAAGTTTGGTGAAAAAATAATTACAGTTCCAAAAGATGCTGATGTTACAGATTTTATATCAAGTTGTGATGCAAAATTTGTTTTATTAGGAATTCCAGAAGACATTGGAGTTAGAGCCAATCTAGGGCGTCCCGGCACAGCTTCTGCTTATGAAAATGCTTTAAAAAGCCTAGTTAATATACAACATAATAAATTTTGTAAAGGCAGTAATTTGTTGGTATTGGGTAAAATAAACCTTTCTAAAGAAATGGAAATGTCTAAAAATTTAAATGCTACCCATAAAGATGAACGTAAGATGCTCTTTAAACTTGTAGAACAATTAGATATTGAAGTTTCTCACATCATTCACAAAATTTGTTCTGCTGGAAAAATACCTATCATCGTTGGAGGCGGACATAATAACGCTTATGGAAATATTAAAGGCCTTGCCTTGGCTAAGGGAAAGCCTGTTAACGCTATCAACTTTGATGCACATACAGATTTCAGAATTTTAGAAGGAAGACATTCTGGAAACGGATTTAGTTACGCTTTTGAAGATGGATTTTTAAAGAAATATTTCGTTTTTGGCTTGCATGAAAACTTCGTTTCAAAAAGTGTTTTCAATACATTGAAAGAATTAACTTCAAGAGTAAAATATGTTACTTATGAAGAAGTAGAAGTAAAACGTGAAAAAAACTTCGAAACTGAACTAGAACATGCTCTCAACTTTATTAAAAATGAACCTTTTGGTGTAGAATTAGACTTAGATGCAATTCCCAATATTCCAAGTAGTGCCATGACATTAAGTGGTTTTAGTGTGGACAAAGCTCGTCATTTTACTTACTTTTTTGGTAAACATCAAAATGCTTCTTATTTCCATATTTGTGAAGGCGCTCCCGAACTTGGTGATTCTAAAAACAATCACCTAACTGGAAAATTAATAGCTTCTTTAATCACCGATTTTATGAAAGCAAAAATGGGATAAAACCGATTTGCTTAAATAACACTATCTTTGTACTCTTATCGAACTTATTTGATAGGAAAATTTACTTTTTATGACATTTAACGATTTAAAATTATTTAACAATATACAACAAGCTCTAGAAGAAGAAGGATACACAAATCCCACTCCTATTCAAGAGCAAGCGATTCCTGAAATATTAGCCGGACAAGATTTAGTGGCTTGTGCTCAAACTGGAACAGGAAAAACGGGTGCATTCGCTATACCCATTCTAAATTTAATTCACCGAATTGTAGGTTCGGCCAAGAAGGCAAAACACATTCGAACTTTAGTTGTTACACCAACAAGAGAATTGGCAATCCAAATTGATGAAAGTTTTAAAACCTACGGAAAATATACTAATATTAAATCATTAGTAATTTTTGGTGGTGTTAATCAAGTTCCACAAGTGAACGAATTAAAAATGGGTGTTGATGTTTTAATCGCAACTCCAGGAAGACTTCTAGACTTACACAAACAAGGTTTTATCGATTTGAATCACATGCATCACTTGGTTTTAGACGAAGCCGATCAAATGTTAGACATGGGATTTATTAATGATGTAAAGAAAATCATCAAATTAACTCCTGAAAATCGTCAAACGTTATTGTTTTCGGCAACCATGCCTTTAGCTATTAGAGAATTAGCGGATACTTTTTTAACACGACCAAAATACATTTCGGTTACACCAATTTCGAGTACGGCTGAAAATGTAACGCAAAAAGTATATTTCGTAAATAAAGACGAAAAACGTTTGCTTTTAAAACAATTAATTATTCAAGAAAGTTTGAGTAATGCTTTAGTGTTTACTAGAACCAAACACGGTGCTGACAACATTGTAAAAGTGTTGAAAAAAGCAAGCATAAAAGCAGAAGCAATTCATGGCGACAAATCGCAAAATGCTCGTCAACGTGTTTTGGAGCAATTTAAAAATAAAGAAATCGATATTTTAGTAGCAACCGATATTGCAGCTAGAGGAATTGATATTGAACAACTTCCGTTTGTAATAAACTTTGATATTCCAAATATTTCAGAAACCTATGTACACCGAATTGGTCGAACAGGACGAGCTGGAAATTCAGGTTTAGCGATTTCATTTTGTGGAAAAGATGAAAAACCCTATTGGCAGGATATTGAAAAATTAATCCGAATGAAAGTCAAAGTAATTACGGATCATCCATATGAATGGAAAGACGAAGTTAAAAATCCTGACGCAAAACCTGATTTAAGAAATAAAAATAAGATTAATCCAGATTCAAAATCAAGAAAGTCGGACGCTTCTAAGAAAAACAAAAAACGTTGGTATTAACCAACGTTTTTTTCATTAATCAACTAATCGAATTATAGTTTCGAATAATTTATGACTATCAAATGGTTTTACAATAACTTCATCGATTTTTGCATCAATTATTTGTGTTTCAATATCTTGTCTATCAAAAGCGGTAACTGCTATAATTGGAGTTTTAATTCCTTTTTCTCTCATTAATTTTGATGTTTCAAAACCATTTATCAAAGGCATGTTAATATCCATTAAGATTGCATCAAATTCTTTTTGTTCAACTAATTCTAGAGCCGCGTATCCATCATCCACGATTTCACATATAATATTATGATTTTCAAGTAATCGTTTGGTAACCACTTGGTTGATTTTATTGTCTTCAACAACCAGAATATTATACGATCTCTTTACAGCTAAATCCACTTTTATATCGTTAATAATTGATTTGGCTTTTTCATTATCTGCGCTAACATGAATAACAAAAGTAACTGTTGTACCTTTTCCTTCTTCACTTTTCAAATCAATTGTACCATTAAATAAATCGACCAATTTTTTAACGATTGTTAACCCAAGACCAGTACCTTGATAGTCACTTTCTTTTCTGTAAACTTGAACAAATTTTTCAAAAACTCTATTTTGGTATTCTTTTGGAATTCCTATTCCATTATCAATAACTTGAAATTTAATTTCACAATTATTATTTATTTTAGCTAGTAAATCAACTTTAATTTCCACCCTTCCATTTTCAGTGAATTTTAATGAATTGGAAATAAGGTTTATTAAGATTTGAGATAATCGTATTTTATCTCCTATTAAAGTATTTGGGATTTCGTTGCTTACTTGGATTGTAATTTGGTTGTTATTTCGTAAAGCAAGGAATTGCATTGAATCTTTTATGGTAGTCAACTCATCTTGAATATTGAAAACCATATCTTTAAGAACTACTTGATTTTCCTCCATTTTATAGACTTTGAGAACATCGTTAACTAAAGCCAAAAGATATTTTGCAGAGAATTGTAAAGATTTTAAATGAGGACTATTTTTTAATTCTTTGTGTTCTTCTAAAATAATCTCGGTGATGCCCACTACTCCATACAAAGGGGTTCTTAATTCGTGACTAATTGTGGAGATAAATTGAGTTTTTAATTGAGAAGCTTCTTCCGCTTTTTCTTTTGCTTCAAGCAATTCACAATTGGCGCTTTTTAATTCTTTATTCAACTTTGCTTTAAAACGATTGTTTCGAACTAAAGATATCAAATACATTAAAAGAATTAGAAAAATAACGGCAACCAAAATAATAAAAATGCGATTGGCTTGAAGTTTTTCCTCTTGAATTTGACGTTCTTTCTCAATTTGTTCAATTTTTCTAATAATTTCATCTTGTTGAATTTGAAGACCAAGATTTTTTACTTCATCCGAACGAGCTTCATTGTAAATATTGTCTTGTAATTCATCATGTTTTAAAAGATAATAATGTGCTTTTTCAAAGTTTTTGATTTTATAATAGAAATTAGAAAAATCATGATAAACATCTGCAATATTAGAATTGATTAACTCTTTATCATTTTTTTCAGAATATTGAACCGCTTTTAAATAATATTTTTCGGCATTTTTATTATCATTAATTTGATTGTAGTATAATCCAAAATTAGAAAACAAAGATATTTTTGCTTCGATATTATCTCCTTTTTCAATAAACTCTTTGATATCATTAAAATACTTTATTCCATTTTTAAAGTCTTGAACAGCAAAATAGGCACTTCCAATATTTAATTTTGAAAACATGATTTCATACTCATCGTTATGCTTGATTGAGTATTTTAACCCTTCTAAATAATGTTCGATTCCCTTTTTAAAATTTATTTTTCGATAGCAGTAAATGTTTCCAAGATTATTATTTAACCATCCTTTTACGGTGTCATTATTTACTTTATTAGCTAAAACTAACCCTTTGTTGTAATATTCTATTGCTTTTTTATAGTCTGAGAATTCTTCAAAATTTAATCCTATGAGATTATATGCTTTAGAAGCTGTTAAGTTATCATTCTTTTTAGTAGCTAAAATAAGTGCTTTTTGAGCATAATCTAGAGAAGCTCTAGTCTCTAATTTCATAAAACTTTGACCCGCTTTTTTTAGGAGTAATTTAGCTTTATCACTTGAAGCTTGTGTCTCTTGACCAATGGCCCAACAAGAAAAACATAAAAATACAAGTATGAAATAATATTTACTATTTGTTTTCATTTTTTAGATTTGGAAATCGATTTACTAAAATAAAAAAAATCCTGAGCAAATCAGGATTTTTTTAGATTTTTATCTTGTTAACTTTTTGTATTTGATTCGAGTTGGTACTACATCTTTTCCTAAACGTTTCTTTTTATTCTCTTCATATTCAGAGAAACTTCCTTCAAAGAAATACACTTGTGAGTCTCCTTCAAAAGCTAAAATATGCGTACAAACACGATCTAAAAACCATCTGTCGTGCGAAATAATAACTGCACAACCTGCAAAGTTTTCCAAACCTTCTTCTAAAGCTCGTAAAGTATTAACGTCTAAGTCATTGGTTGGCTCATCCAGTAATAACACGTTTCCTTCTTCTTTCAATGTCATAGCTAAGTGAAGACGATTTCGTTCTCCACCCGATAAAGTAGCTACTTTTTTGTTTTGATCACTTCCACCAAAATTAAAACGAGATAAATACGCTCTCGAATTTACTTGTCTTCCGCCCATCATAATTAATTCTTGACCATCGCAGAAGTTTTCCCAAATCGATTTATTTACATCTATATTAGCATGAGTTTGGTCTACATAAGCAATTTTTACGGTATCGCCAATAGTAAACGAACCTGCATCTGGAGTTTCTTCTCCCATAATCATTCTGAAAATGGTTGATTTACCAGCACCATTTGGACCAATAATTCCAACAATTCCCGCTTGTGGCAATACAAAATTTAAATCATCGTATAACAATTTATCTCCAAATGCCTTTGCTACATTTTTAGCTTCAATAACATTTGTTCCTAAACGAGGTCCGTTTGGAATGTAGATTTCTAATTTTTCGTCTAATTCTTTTTGGTCTTCATTCAATAATTTATCGTAGTTCTGTAAACGAGCTTTTTGTTTGGTTTGACGTCCTTTTGCTCCTTGACGTACCCAATCCAACTCACGTTCTAATGTTTTTCTACGTTTGGATGCAACTTTTTCTTCTTGTTCTAAACGTTTTGATTTTTGGTCTAACCAAGAAGAATAATTCCCTTTCCACGGAATACCTTCTCCTCTATCCAATTCCAAAATCCAACCCGCAACGTTATCTAAGAAATATCTATCGTGCGTTACAGCGATAACGGTTCCAGCATATTGTTGCAAATGCTGCTCTAACCAAAGTACGGATTCCGCATCCAAGTGGTTGGTTGGCTCATCTAACAACAATACATCAGGTTGTTGTAATAATAAACGACATAAAGCTACACGACGTTTTTCTCCTCCTGATAACACACTAATTGGCGTATCAGAATCTGGAGTACGAAGTGCGTCCATTGCAATTTCTAATTTATTATCGATTTCCCAAGCACCACAAGCATCAATTCTATCTTGTAATTCTGCCTGGCGATCCATTAGTTTTTGCATTTTATCAGCATCTTCATACACTTCTGGCAAACCAAAATCATCATTGATTTTGTTGAATTCTTCCAATAAAGCAAAAATCTCAGCAGCTCCTTCACGAACTACTTCAATTACGGTTTTAGATTCGTCTAATTTTGGCTCTTGTTCTAAATATCCTACTGAATATCCTGGAGCAAAAACGACATCTCCTTGGTAATTTTTATCAACTCCGGCAATAATCTTTAATAGCGAAGATTTACCCGAACCATTTAAACCTAAAATACCAATCTTAGCTCCGTAAAAGAAACTTAAATAAATGTTTTTTAAAACTTGTTTGTCACTTCCTTGGTAAGCTTTGCTTACTTTTTGCATCGAGAAAATGACTTTCTTATCGTCTGACATATTAAAATTATGAATTTAGAATTTAGAAAAAACTGAACACTGATTACTGAGGCTGCGCACTAACTTACACTCTTCCTTTTAATGCGTTGAAAACCCAAGCGATAGCAAAAAAACCAACGCCTACAGCTGAAAATCCCCAACCTGCTACATCGGCATATCTATAAATACCTAAGCCAATCAATAATAATCCCATTAAAATCATAATGAAAGTGGCCCAAGCCAAAATTGTATTTTTATTCATTCCCATAATCTAAGTATTTTTAACTAAAGTTTTGTAAAATTTAGGACTGCGAAGGTACAAATTTTAAAACTTTTTATGCTTTGTATTAATTGAAAATTTTAATCAACATTTCCTTCAATAAATCGTGTTGCGACATGGATGAAGCGCCTACTCCTTTACTTTTAACATCAATATCTCGCAAAGCCGCTACAATAGCACTTACTTTTTTCATGGGATAATTTCGGAAAGCCACTTCATAATCTTTAACAAAATAAGGACTCACTTTTAAAACTTTAGCTGCATTAAACTGAGATTTATCTTTTAATCCGTGATATTGCAATAATTGTGAGAAGAAACCAAATACTAATCCTGTTGTAACTACAATTGGATTGTCTTTTGGGTTTTGAGAAAAATGATCAATAATTTTATACGCTTTTACTTGGTCTTTTTCACCCAAAGCTTTTCGTAACTCAAAGTTGTTGTAATCTTTACTAAAACCAATATTTTCCTCGATATCTTTTGGTGTAAACGTGTGTCCTTTTGGAAGAATAATTTTTAGTTTTTCTAATTCATTATTGATTTTTGATAAATCAGTTCCTAAAAATTCGACTAAAATAGCGGCTGCTTTAGGTTCAATACTATATCCTTGACCTGATAAAACGCGTTTAATCCAATCACCAACCTGATTTTCGTACATTTTTTTACTTTCGTAAACTACTCCGACTTTGTCTAAAAGTTTAGTGATTTTTTTTCGTTTATCTAAAGTCTTGTACTTGTAAGCAAAAACCAAAACGGTTGTGGGTTGTGGGTTTTCGGCATAAGCTTCTAATTTATCAATAGTTCTCGACAGTTCTTGGGCTTCTCTAACCACCACCACTTGACGATCGGCCATCATTGGATAACGTTTCGCATTTCCTACCACATCTTCCATGGTAACATCGCGACCGTACAAAATCGTTTGATTGAAATCGCGTTCGTGCTCTTGCAAGATATTATGCTCAATAAACTCGGTTAATTTATCAATATAATAAGGCTCATCTCCCATAAAAAAATAAATGGGTTTGATGTTTCCGGCTTTTATATCTTTTGTAATTTGAATTACTTCATCCATTGCTTTAAGTATTCAGTGTTCAGAGCAGTTGGCAGTTTGTTTAAAATAACTATTTTTGCTTTATGCAAAAGTTGAACTTTCCAACGTATTCCTTTCGGTTCAAAAATAGTGAAAATAAAGTGTCTATTTTTGATGAAATCAGAAAAAAATTTATTCTTCTTACTCCCGAAGAATGGGTGCGTCAACACGTAGTTCAGTTTTTGTTACAAGATAAAAAGTATCCAAAATCATATATAAATGTTGAAAAATTAATCAAAATTAACGATTTAAGTAAACGATATGATGGTGTTGTTTTTCAACCTAATGGGGAAATATTTTTATTAATTGAATGCAAAGCGCCCGAAGTTTCTATTTCCCAACAAACATTTGATCAAATTGCGCGTTATAACTTAGTTTTGAAAGCGAAATATTTAATGGTTACCAATGGACTAAATCATTACTTTTGCCAAATGGATTTTGAGAATGAGAAATATGTTTTCTTAAGAGAACTCCCTGAATATTCAAATCAATGAAAAAAATAGCAGTAGTTATATTAAACTGGAACGGATCCAATTTGTTAGAACAATTTTTACCTTCGGTAATTGCATTTTCTGATGAAGCTACGATTTATGTCGCTGATAATGCTTCGACTGATACTTCTATTGAAGTGATTCAAAACCAATTTCCAACTGTAAAAATTATTCAAAATACAGGAAACTTTGGATTTGCAAAAGGATATAATGAAGCGTTGAAATTTGTAGAAGAAGAATATTATGCTTTAGTAAATTCAGATATTGAAGTTACTGAAAATTGGTTGGTTCCTATTTTACAAATTTTTGAAAACCAACCTGCAACAGCAATTATCCAACCTAAGTTATTAGATTTCAAAAAGAAAACCCATTTTGAATATGCTGGTGGTGCTGGTGGTTTCATAGATAAATTTGGTTATCCTTTTTGCCGTGGACGAATCTTTGATACTATAGAAGAAGACCTACATCAATATGATGATGAGATTGAAATCTTTTGGGCAACGGGTGCTTGTTTCTTCATTCGTAAAGACGTGTATCGCAAATTAAATGGTTTTGATGATGATTTCTTTGCCCATCAAGAAGAAATAGATTTATGTTGGAGAGCTTTTAATTTGGGCTACACAATAAAATATACACCAAAATCAATAGTGTATCATGTAGGGGGCGCAACATTAAACGATGGAAATCCAAGAAAAACCTTTTTAAATTTTAGAAATTCATTATTAATGTTAACTAAAAATTTACCGAAAAATCAACTATTTCCTGTCATTTTTATGCGTTTATGCTTAGATGGATTAGCTGGTATTCAATTTATTTTAAAAGGAAAATTCAAACATTGTTGGGCAATTATAAAATCCCATTTTGCATTTTATACTCTTGTAAATCAAATTTATAAAAAGCGTAACGCTAAACAAAATCCAAATTATTATAAAATAAATAGTATTGTTTTTCGTTACTTTATCAAAAATGGCAAGGTATTTGCAAAAATTTTTAACAACAGTTTAGTTTAAAAAAAGTTTTTTATTAACAATTTCAACCTAATTTTGTAAAAAAATATGTATCGTATGAGAAAAGTAATGTTATTTGCCGCAGTGGCTGCTATTTCGCTTAGTTCTTGTGTTTCAAAGAAAAAATACAGCGAATTAGAAGCTAAGAACAAAGAAATTCAGGATTTATTAAACACAGCAACAATTAAGTTAAATACATGTTTAACTGAAAGAGAAGCTTTAGCCCAACAAGTCGATTTCTTAAAGAGAAATAATTCGGACTTAATAAATAATGTGGGTAATTTAACAACATTAACAACTAAAGGTGCTGAAAATCTTGAGAAATCTTTAGAAAGTTTAAAAGAAAAAGATCTAAAAATTTCACGTTTACAAGATGCATTAACTAAGAAAGATAGTGTTACATTAGCTTTAGTTACAAGTTTAAAACGTGAGGTTGGTATTGACGATCCAGATATCAATATCAATGTTGAGAAAGGTGTCGTTATGATTTCGATAGCTGACAATTTACTTTTCAAATCGGGAAGTTATGAAGTTAGCGACAGAGCTAAAGGTGTTCTTTCTAAAGTAGCAAAAGTAATTAACAGTAAGCCCGACTTTGAATGTATGGTAGAAGGTCACACGGATAATGTTCCAATCAAAAATGCAGTTTTACTAGACAACTGGGATTTATCGGTTAAAAGAGCTACTTCTATCGTTAGAGTTTTACACAATGATTTAGGTGTGAGTCCTAAACAATTGATTCCAGCTGGAAGAAGTTCTTATATTCCACTTGTAGATAACAACTCTCCTGCTAACAGAGCAAAAAACAGAAGAACAAGAATTATTATTATGCCTAAAATTGATCAATTCTATGATATGATAGAAAAGGAAATGAAGAATTTAAGTGATGGTAAATAATAAATAATAGTAAAAAAAAACGTTTTCAAAATTGAAAGCGTTTTTTTTTTTATAAAATATCCAAACTTCCT
>JAHRWO010000325.1 GCA_019105125.1 Flavobacterium sp. | reverse complement strand
TATGTTAACTGATATTGGAGTAAACACTGTCATCTTAGGTCATAGCGAAAGACGTGCGTATTTTCATGAAACGGATGCTTTATTAGCGAGTAAAGTAAACACTGCACTAAAACATGAAATGCGCGTGATTTTCTGCTTTGGGGAAGAATTGAAAGACCGTCAACAAAACAATCATTTCAATATTGTGGAATACCAACTTCGCGATGGATTGTTTCATTTAGAAAAGAAAGATTGGGCGAATATTGTTTTGGCTTACGAACCGGTATGGGCAATTGGAACTGGCGAAACCGCATCTCCAGAACAAGCACAAGAAATGCATAAATTCATTAGAAGGTTGGTAGAAAAAGTTTATGGCTTTGATATCGCGGACAATTTAACCATTTTATACGGAGGAAGTGTAAAACCAGATAACGCCAAAGAAATCTTTTCAAAACCTGATGTTGATGGTGGATTAATTGGTGGTGCTGCGTTAAAAGCAAATGACTTTTTAGCTATTGTTAATGGTTTTTAACTTTTAGGAACACAGATTTTAGAAAAATATAAAAACTCCGATTTTCATCGGAGTTTTTTTTGCCAGAGGATTTAATTGCTAATTTCTCTTGTTAACCAACCGCTTTTTCCTGCAGTAGCTATGGCATAAGGCGTAATCCAAAATAACCCAAACGCAAACAGGAGACCATAAGAATAGGCCCAAAAAGATTCTTTAACTGAATATTTTTTCGCGTAGAAAATTACTTGAACACTAGATAATACCAAAATACTAAACAAAGTTGCGGTGATAAAAAGTAGGGGCTGAGAAATTATAAAATAAATCAAAAATAAAATAGCAGGATATGTCATGATCATTTTTATCATTTGATCTGCAAATAATAAGCGAATTCCAAACTTAGAATCGTTTCTAAAATCTTGAAAAACATAAGAAAACATACTTAAATTTTCTCGTACATTACTTCTTCCCCATCGAATAAACATTTTATACAAACCCTTATAAGTTTCTGGTACATTAGTCAGTACTTCGGCATTTTTTTGAAAAAGTACTTTATATCCTTGTTTCAATATCATGTTGGTCATGGCTCTATCTTCACCAATATCCGATTTTTTTCCCATGAATTTTTGTTCCATCCATTGTGGTAAACAATTAAAAACTGCTTCTTTTTTGTAAGCTGCTAATGCACCAGGAGTACATAGTACCGAACCAAACCTACTTTCGACAGATCGAACAAATTCAAAACTAAAAACAAAACTAACATTCAACATTTTAGGAATCAAAGCGTTGCTATTATTCAATACTTTTACATTTCCGGCTACAGCACCACAATTAGGATGAAGTACTAACGGGCTCACCAAATTACGAAGTGTATCTTTTTTTACAATAGAATCACTATCTACGGTAATGAAAATCTCGCCTTTACCCAAAAGAAAACCACGATGTAAAGCTTGCCTTTTACCCATATTTTTAGGTTGTTGAAAAATTGTCAATCGATCCCCAAGCGAAGCCTTAGCTCGCAACATCCATTGCCAAGTATCATCTTTACTTCCATCATCAATAGCAAGTAATTCAAGTTTTTCAATAGGATAATCACTATTTGCTAAACTAATTAAGGTGTGCCAAACCAATTCGCCTTCATTATAAGCTGGAACAATAACAGTACATGTCGGTAACGAATCATCATCCACAGAAGGTATAGCTTTATAAGCGTTGTATAAGTATAACGAATACAAAAAAAACGAAAACTTAAACACTATCACTGCTAGGGTTAAACCAAAGAAAAACTTTCCAATCGAACTACCCGTTCTGACTTCATGGAAGCTTTCAAAATTTGGTTGTAAATAAAACATAAAAGTAGCTGCACTTAAAAGCAAAAGAAAGGTACCTAATAAAACTATTCTGCTCTTTGTTATGGCAAATAAGGCATGTTTTTTTTTATCAATATCTAATTTTAATAATTTGAATCGTTTTAGTAATTCATTAAAAAAATTAGTAGATGCTTGTAAGTCGACAGGAAATACGAAACTAAATAAATGATTTTGCTCATTTGATAGTTCGGCTTTAATTCTTTTTTTATTTTCTCTTACCATAATTTATTTTTTTTTACATGAATTGTATAAAATCACATTAAAAAACTAGACAATTCTTATGCCTTTAAAATAAATTACTGAAAATCAATATTTTAAAAATTTATTAAATAAAAATCAATTGTGTATTGCTTACACACTGTGTAAAATTGGGCACAAAAAAACTCCGATTTTCATCGGAGTCTTGTATTATTCATTCATCGAAATTAAAAATTCTTCGTTGTTTCTAGTTTTCTTGAAACGGTCGTGGATGAAATCCATTGCTTCTACTGGATTCATATCAGCGAGGTATTTTCGCATAATCCACATTCTTTGGATCGTGTTTTCGTCCAATAGTAAATCATCACGACGCGTACTTGAAGAAACCAAATCGATTGCAGGGAAAATTCGTTTGTTGGCAATTCTTCTGTCCAACTGTAATTCCATATTTCCTGTTCCTTTGAATTCTTCGAAGATAACTTCGTCCATTTTAGAACCTGTTTCTGTTAATGCTGTTGCAATGATACTTAACGAACCACCATTTTCTACATTACGAGCTGCTCCAAAGAAACGTTTTGGTTTTTGTAATGCATTCGCATCAACACCACCACTCAATACTTTTCCAGATGCTGGTTGTACCGTATTGTAAGCTCTTGCTAACCGCGTAATCGAGTCTAATAAAATCACTACATCGTGACCACATTCTACTAAACGTTTTGCTTTTTCTAAAACAATGTTGGCAATTTTCACGTGCTCTTGTGGCTCTCTGTCGAAAGTAGAAGCAATTACTTCACCACGCACGCTACGTTGCATATCAGTTACCTCTTCTGGACGTTCATCAATTAATAAAACAATTAGATAAACTTCTGGATGATTGGCAGCAATAGCATTCGCAACATCTTTTAACAACATGGTTTTACCCGTTTTTGGTTGGGCAACAATCATACCACGTTGTCCTTTTCCAATTGGTGAAAACAAATCAATAATACGCGTTGAAACCGTACTATTACGTTCTGCTAAATTGAATTTTTCTGTTGGGAAAACTGGAGTTAAATGTTCGAATGAAATCCTATCACGCACAACTTGTGGATCGTGACCGTTAATTTTCAATACTTTTACTAATGGGAAGTACTTCTCACCTTCTTTCGGAGGACGCACTACTCCTTTTACGGTATCACCGGTTTTTAATCCGAACAAACGAATTTGCGAAGTTGACAAATAAATATCATCTGGAGACGCTAAATAGTTATAATCTGATGAACGTAAAAATCCATAACCATCAGGCATCATTTCTAAAACACCTTCACTTTCGATAATTCCATCGAACTCATAATCAGGTTCTCTGAAATTTGGTTTTTTATTCTGATGTGGGTTTTGATTTTTATTGGTGTTCCCATTATTACCATTAGATGCTTCTGGTGCAACGTTCTTCTTATAATCAGGATGGTTGGGATTATTTTGATTGGCCTTGTGATTTGGATTTTTAGGCTGAATCTTTTCTTTTGGAGTAGTTTCGGCAGCAACGGCTTCGGTAGTTGCTTTTTCTTCTGAAGTAGTTACTTCATTTTTGGTTTCTGGTAAAGGTTTCTTATTTTTAAACTCTTTACGAGGTTGTTTTGGGTTTTGCTTTGGAGCTGATTCAGAAACTTCTTCTTTTTCTTTATTCTCTGGTTGGGTTACTTCGACTTTTACAGGTTCAGAAAACAAGTCTTTTTTAACTTCTGATGCTTTCGCGATTCTTTTTTTTGGAGCAATTCGTGCTCTTTTTTCTTTTGGCTTATCTGCCGTTGGTTCAGGAGCTAAATCTGATTTAATAACTTCTGGTTTAGCTGCTTGCAAATCTAAAATCATGTATACCAAGTCGTCTTTTTTTAGCGAACGGTATTTATTGATTTT
>JAHRWO010000291.1 GCA_019105125.1 Flavobacterium sp. | reverse complement strand
TAGAAAAACTTTTCCTTCTTTGCGTTGAACCATAGCGCCAATGCCAGTGTACTCGCCCGTATTGTTGATTTTAAATTTTAAAACGTCCTGCTCATTAAAGAAAACCGTGTACGGATCTAATTCTTTCAACATGTTTTTTATGGCGTTATCCATCATTTCACCTGGATTCGTTTCATCCACGTAATTTTGGTTAACGGTTTTGAAAAGTCCGGTGAAGATTTCGATTTGTTTGGCAATTTCAAAAAAATCGTTTTTAAAACTAACGCCTACAAATAAGAAACCTGCTGCCAATACAGGCAAAATTATTTTTCTATTGAAATATTTTTTCATTGTCGAAAGTCTTGAATGATATTGTCCTACGAAAGTAAAGAATCTTACGCAAAAATTAAACCAAATGTTTATTTACTTCTGCCTTTCATTGAATTTTTGAAAAAGTTGGATGGTTTTCTCTTCGATTTCTTGATAAGAGAGACGTTCCTTCGATTGATAAAAAAACATAAACGCGTGGGGTTTTTCTAAAGGATCAATCAAAAGATGTTTATTTAAACGATAGGTTTCACGTAAAACACGTTTAAAATAATTGCGGTCTACCGCTTTCTTGAAGTATTTTTTAGATACTGAAACACCTATTTTAATAAGTTCCGCATTAGGTTCAGAATTTTCTACATAAACCAAACGCAACGGATATTTCGAAACCGATTTTCCTTCCGTAAACAGAAGGTCAATTGTAGTTTTGCTTTTTAATTTTTCGTCTTTGGAATAGGTAAATTTCATAGCGCAAAGGTATAAAAAAAGCTTCTTCGAATGGAAGAAGCTTTTCTAAAAACAAAATTCGTTTTATTCAGAAAGAACGGCATTGCTTATAACTAAACCTTCCTGAACATGAGAAGGAACGAGTTGATAAGAACTAAATTCCAATTTAAATTTTGCTTTTCCTTGTGTTAAAGAACGAAGTGTTGAGCCGTAATCTTTGAGTTCGGCTAGAGGCACTTCAGAAATAATTTTTTGATAATGACCATCCGTATCCATTCCTTGAATGATGGCTCTTCTAGTCTGTAAATCACCCATGATGTCACCAGTGTAAGCATCTTCGCAAAGCACCTCAAGTTGATAGTAAGGCTCTAAAAGCTGAGGTCTTGCTTCGTTAAAAGCTTCTTTAAATGCATGAGAAGCGGCCAATTGGAACGAAATATCATTGCTATCTACAGCATGCATTTTACCATCGTAAATACAAACGCGAATGTTTTGACAATTAGAACCCGTTAACGGACCTTCGGTCATGGATTGCATGATTCCTTTTTTGATAGCCGTAGCGTATCGATTATCGATAGCACCACCTACAATACACCAATAAAATGCGAATTTTCCTCCCCAAGGCAATTCTTCAATTTCTTTGTTACGAACGTTTACGCCTTGTGGTTCTGGCATATCATCGTAATAAGGCTCAATGGTCAAATGAACTTCACCAAATTGTCCAGCGCCACCACTTTGTTTTTTATGACGATATTCCGCTTTTGCTGCTTTGGTTATGGTTTCGCGATAGGGTACTTTTGGTTCTTCAAAGACGATTTCGATGTTATTTTCACTCTCGATGCGATGTTTGATTAAATCCAAATGCAATTGCCCTTGACCATAAACGATGGTTTGTTTTAACTCTGAAGATTGTTCCACTTTGAAAGTTAAATCTTCTTCTTCAATTTGATGTAATGCTTTAATCATTTTTTCCATATCGGCTAGATTAGCAGTTGCGACTGCTTTTCTAATACGACTTTCTGGAAATTGCATTTTTCTCACTTTTCTTTCCACACCTTTAGCATTCAAGGTATTGTTGGAATGTCCGTATTTCAATCGAACTGTAACTCCTAAATCACCAGCAGTTAATTTATCAACGGCAGTTCTTTGTTTTCCCTCTGCTACGAATAATTGCGTTAAGCGTTCGGTTTCTCCGTTATCGGCATTTACCAATTCATCACCAGCATTCAATTCGCCTGAAAGCACTTTGAAATAGGAAACCATTCCCACTTGCGGTTCTGAAAGCGTTTTGTAAATGAAAATAGTAGTTTTGTCAGTAGCATCGCATTTTAATTCACCACCATTTTCTAATTTTTTTGCTGGTCTGTCGGCTGGAGATGGCGCAATATCATCAATGAATCCCATAATTCTTCCGCTTCCCATATCTTTTAATCCTGAAGCACAGAAAACTGGAAATATTTGTTGGTTAGCAAGCGCAATGGTTAATCCTTTTGCTAATTCGGTTTCGTCTAAATTGCCTTTTTCGAAGTATTTTTCCATTAAACCTTCTTCGTTTTCTGCGGCAGCTTCTACTAAGGCGTTATGAAGCGCATTTGCTTTTTCTAATTCCGATTCCGGAATAGGCATTTTTTCTGGTTTTCCACCATTTTCTGGAAAAACATACATCGTCATGCGAAGCACATCAATAATACTATTGAATTTTTCACCTGAATTGTAAGGATATTGAATTGGAATCACTTTATTTCCGAAACGATTTACGGCTTGTTCCAATGTAGTTTCGAAATCTGCTTTTGGATGATCCATCTGGTTAATAACAAAAAAAGCAGGTGTTTGATAGTTTTGAACGTATTCCCAAACGATTTCTGTTCCTACTTCTACGCCAGAAGCAGCATTTAGCAGAATTACAGCAGTATCGGATACTTTAAGTGAAGAAACTACTTCGCCTATAAAATCGTCGAAACCGGGAGTGTCAATGATGTTGATTTTGTTGTTATGCCATTTAACATGCATTAAGTGGCTGTATAAGGTGTTTTCTCTTTCGTGTTCTAAATCGGTAAAATCCGAAATGGTATTGTGATTTT
>JAHRWO010000288.1 GCA_019105125.1 Flavobacterium sp. | reverse complement strand
GCTCTTTTTCATGGTCTTTCCCCAAATTGCTTATCAAAACCTTTTTCATCAATGTAGTCTATTGCTGAATCATAAAGTTTTAATTTGTAGCCTAAATCTTTTACTCGAGCATACAATTTATCCATTTCGATATCAATAATTTTATCAATATCGTGTTTTTCTAATGCATTGAACACAATAACATCATCAATACGATTTAAGAATTCTGGAGCAAACGCTTTTTTCAAGGCATTTTCTATAATTCCTTTTGAATGTTCTTCTGTTTGTGCTTGTTTAGCTGCGGTTCCGAATCCAACTCCTGTACCAAAATCTTTCAATTGACGCGCTCCAACGTTGGAAGTCATGATGATAATCGTATTTCTAAAATCGATTTTACGCCCTAAACTATCCGTTAAATGTCCGTCATCT
Source organism: Flavobacterium sp. (assembly GCA_019105125.1). Lineage (GTDB taxonomy): Bacteria > Bacteroidota > Bacteroidia > Flavobacteriales > Flavobacteriaceae > Flavobacterium. The sequence goes on along the minus strand of JAHRWO010000288.1, from coordinate 7,409 downwards.
AAGACTTGAAGCATCATGTTGAAAACGTCTGGATGTGCTTTTTCAATTTCATCTAAAAGTACTACACAATAAGGTTTTCTTCTTACTTTTTCCGTTAATTGACCACCTTCTTCGTATCCAACGTATCCAGGAGGCGCTCCAACTAATCTTGAAATCGCAAATTTTTCCATGTATTCACTCATGTCGATACGAACTAATGCATCTTCAGAATCGAATAATTCTTTCGCAATAACTTTTGCTAATTGTGTTTTACCAACTCCAGTTTGACCTAAGAAAATAAACGAACCAATTGGCTTGTTTGGATCTTTCAAGCCAGCACGATTTCTTTGGATAGATTTTGCAATTTTTAATACCGCTTCGTCTTGTCCAATTACCTTACCTTTAATAAGTTCTGGTAAGTGTGCTAATTTATTACTTTCAGTTTGAGCAATACGATTTACTGGGATTCCAGTCATCATAGAGACCACATCTGCAACGTTATCTTCTGTAACGGTTACTTTGTTGTTTTTAGAATCTTCTTCCCATTGTTCTTGAGCGATTGCTAAGTCTTTTTCGATGCGTTTTTCATCATCACGAAGTTTAGCAGCTTCCTCGTATTTCTGTTTTTTAACAACGGTATTTTTAAGTTCGCGAACTTCTTCTAATTTCTTTTCTAATTCCAAAATTTGTTTCGGAACATCAATATTGATAATATGAACACGAGAACCCGCTTCATCTAAAGCATCAATTGCTTTATCTGGAAGGAAACGGTCGGTCATGTATCTATTAGTTAATTTTACACAAGCTTCAATAGCTTCTGGAGTGTAAATTACGTTGTGATGATCTTCGTATTTTGGTTTGATGTTGTTCAAAATCGTAATCGTTTCTTCAACTGATGTTGGTTCTACAATTACTTTTTGGAAACGTCTTTCTAAAGCGCCATCTTTCTCAATATATTGACGGTATTCATCCAAAGTCGTAGCTCCAACACATTGAATCTCACCTCTAGCTAAAGCAGGTTTGAACATGTTAGAAGCATCTAACGAGCCCGTTGCGCCACCAGCTCCAACAATTGTGTGAATTTCATCAATGAACAAGATAATATCGTCGTTTTTCTCTAATTCATTCATAACCGCTTTCATTCGTTCTTCGAATTGTCCACGGTATTTCGTTCCGGCTACCAAACTTGCTAAATCAAGTGTAACGACACGTTTGTTGAATAAATTTCGAGATACTTTTTTCTTGATAATTCGTAAAGCTAAACCTTCGGCAATAGCTGACTTTCCAACTCCGGGTTCTCCAATTAATAGTGGATTGTTTTTCTTTCTACGACTTAGGATTTGAGAAACACGTTCGATTTCTTTTTCGCGTCCTACAACAGGATCTAATTTTCCTTCTTCAGCCATTTCAGTTAAATCGCGCCCAAAGTTATCCAATACAGGAGTTTTAGATTTTTTATTGGTTTTATTTCCGGAAGGAGTATTACTAAATCCGCTATCTTTTAAATTGTCATCTTGCCCTGAATCATCGTTGAAAGATTCTGCTTTGGGTAAGTTTTCTAAGTAATCGTCTTCGTTTGTCATCATGGCTGTGTATTGTTCTTTAACGGATTCGTAATCAATTTTTATTTTGTTCAGTAATTTAGTAGTTGGATCATTTTCGTTTCTGAGAATGCAAAGCAAAAGATGCGCAGTACTAATTTCTGAATTATTAAAAAGTTTTGCCTCTAAAAAAGTAGTTTTTAGGGCTCTTTCAGCCTGACGGGTTAGGTGCAGGTTTTGCTTTTCAATATTTTGAATACCATTAGGATTGGCGGGGCTAAGAATTTCAACTTTTTTTCTTAAGTGTGATAAATCTACACCTAGATTATTTAGTATATTTATAGCTTTTCCATTGCCATCTCTAAGAATTCCCAACATTAAATGTTCTGTTCCAATAAAGTCGTGACCTAATCGCAAAGCTTCTTCTTTACTGTAGGTAATCACGTCTTTAACTCTTGGTGAAAAATTATCGTCCATAGCAATATTGTAATAAATGTAAAGGTACAAATTAATTCATGTTTTTCAAAAATCATGCCTTGTGTAAGTACTGTCATGCTAAGTGACAAAAAAAAAATTAAAAATGAAAGAATTTACATTTCAAATTATAACCAATTTGTAAATAAAATTGTTAATAAATTAATGAAATTAAGAGTTGAAAATTTACTTTAAAATACCAAAAAGCCGTATATTGGCACGTTTTAGTACTAATATATAATTTTAATATAAATACTTATGTCAGAAGGAGAAAAGTTAATTCCTATTAACATTGAGGATGAAATGAAATCAGCTTACATCGATTATTCGATGTCGGTTATTGTGTCACGTGCACTTCCTGATGTTAGAGATGGTTTAAAGCCTGTACACCGTAGAGTTTTATACGGAATGTATGAATTAGGAGTTCTTTCGAATAGAGCCCACAAAAAGTCGGCTAGAATTGTAGGAGAGGTTTTAGGTAAATATCACCCACACGGGGATAGTTCAGTATACGACGCCATGGTTCGTATGGCTCAGGAATGGAGTTTGCGTTACTTAATGGTTGATGGTCAAGGTAACTTTGGTTCTGTTGATGGCGATAGTCCAGCAGCGATGCGTTATACCGAGGCTAGAATGAAGAAAATATCAGAAGATATGTTGGCTGATATCGAAAAAGAAACAGTGGATTTCCAATTGAACTTTGACGATACGTTGCAAGAACCAACAGTAATGCCAACGCGTATTCCTAACTTATTGATTAATGGTGCTTCGGGTATTGCTGTAGGTATGGCTACAAACATGGCACCTCACAACTTATCTGAGGTTATTGATGGAACATTGGCTTACATTGACAATAACGATATTGATATAGATGAGTTAATTACACATGTAAAAGCACCAGATTTTCCAACAGGAGGAATTATTTATGGTTATGAAGGAGTAAGAGAAGCATTCAAAACGGGTAGAGGTCGTATAGTTATTCGTGCTAAAGTTGGTTTTGAAGAAGTTAATGGTAGAGAAGCTATTATTGTTACCGAAATTCCTTACCAAGTGAATAAAGCCGAAATGATTAAGAAAACGGCTGATTTAGTTAATGAGAAAAAAATTGAAGGTATTTCAAACATCCGTGATGAATCGGACAGAAATGGAATGCGTATCGTTTATGAATTAAAGCGTGATGCGGTTCCTAATGTAGTCTTAAATACACTTTATAAATATACCCAATTACAATCTTCTTTCAGTGTGAATAATATTGCATTGGTAAAAGGTCGTCCGGAAATGTTGAATTTAAAAGATTTGATTCATCATTTCGTAGAACACCGTCACGATGTAGTAGTAAGAAGAGCACAATTCGATTTAAGAAAAGCTGAAGAAAGAGCGCATATTTTAGAAGGTTTAATTATTGCTTCAGATAATATTGATGAAGTAATAGCATTAATTCGTTCGTCTAAAGATGGAGATGAAGCTAGAGCAAAATTAATCGAAAGATTTAATTTATCTGAAATTCAAGCTCGTGCTATCGTAGAAATGCGTTTGAGACAATTAACAGGTCTTGAGCAAGACAAATTACGTGCAGAATATGAAGAAATCATGAAATTGATTGCTTATTTGAAAGAATTATTAGCAAGCAAAGAAATGAGAATGCAAGTAATTAAAGACGAACTGATTGAAGTTAAAGATAAATATGGAGACGAGCGTCGTTCTCAAATCGAGTACGCTGGTGGTGATGTAAGTATCGAAGATTTAATTGCGGATGAAAGTGTAGTAGTTACCATTTCTCATGCGGGTTATATCAAACGTACTTCATTATCAGAATACAAAACGCAAAATAGAGGTGGAGTGGGCCAAAAAGGTTCGGCTACACGTGATCAAGATTTCCTTGAGCATTTATTTGTTGCTACAAATCATCAATATTTGATGTTCTTTACTCAAAAAGGAAAATGTTTCTGGATGCGTGTATACGAAATTCCAGAAGGAACCAAAGCAAGTAAAGGTCGTGCTATTCAAAACATCATTAATATTGAGCAAGACGATAAGGTTAAAGCGTTCATTTGTACACAAGACTTAAAAGATCAAGATTACATCAACAGTCACTATGTCATCATGGCGACTAAACAAGGTCAAGTGAAGAAAACACCTCTTGAACAATATTCACGACCTCGTCAAAATGGTATCAATGCTATCACCATTAAAGAAGATGATGAATTGATTGGAGCAAAATTGACTACTGGAAATAGTCAGGTTTTACTTGCTGTTAAATCAGGAAAATTGGTACGTTTCGAAGAAGAGAAAACGCGTCCAATGGGAAGAACGGCATCAGGGGTTAGAGGAATTACATTAGCTGATGATAAAGATGAAGTTATTGGATTGGTATCTATCGACAAAGACAATGTTAACGATTCTCAAATTTTAGTAGTTACTGAAAATGGTTATGGTAAACGTACTAAATTAGTAGACGAAGATGGAGAAGATGTTTATAGAATTACTAATCGTGGCGGTAAAGGAGTAAAAACGCTTAACATTACTGAAAAAACAGGTCAATTGATTTCTATTAATGATGTTACTGATGAGGATGATTTAATGATTATCAATAAATCGGGATTAACCATTAGAATGAAAATTTCTGATTTACGTGTAATGGGAAGAGCTACTCAAGGTGTTCGATTAATTAATATTAAAGGTAATGATTCAATAGCCGCAGTAACCAAAGTATTACGTGAAGACGAATCTGAAAATGACGAGTTTGAAGGTGATATTGAAAATGGCACGGATATTGAAACTGAAAATAACGATTCGCAAGAATAAATTATAAGGCCCAAATATTTTTTGGGCTTTTGTTTAACCCAGATTTTATTACAATGAAAAAATTAGTATTAAGTGCAACTTTATTATTATCCGTTGCAACATTTGCTCAAAAAGATGAGCTAAAAACATTAAAGAAAATTTATAGTAAAAACGCTATAACTGAAAAAGATTTAGAAAATTACAAACTTGCAAGTGATGCTTTACAAACTTTAGCTAGTGAGGAATCAGACAAAGTTTATGCAAAATTTTACAAGGTGATGTATCCAACTGTTGTTTTAGCCTCAAAGGGTAGTAAGGCAACTATGCAAGACCAAATGAGTCTCTTTACACAAGATTTTATTAAATCGTATGGAGAAATTATTAATGAAGTTATAGCGTTTGAAAAAAAATCAGGTAAAAAGATTTACACTGATGAATTAGTAGAAGAAAAGACTGAAATTAAAAATACGATTTCTACTTTAGCAACTAATTTAAACAATTCAAAAAAATATAAGGAAGCTTCTGATTTATTTTATGTTTTGTATGTTTTTGATCCTGAAACTGAAGGACGTTCTTTATTTAGTTCAGCTCAGTTAGCAATTAATGCTCAGGATTATTTACTTGCTGAAAAGTTATATGAAGAATTTTATAAAAGTGATTACTTTAATAAAGGTATGAATTACTACGCAATTAATAAAGCAAGTGGAGTTGAGGAGAATATGGGATCTAAAGAAATGAGATCTAGATTCATTCAAATGGGATTATACGAAAAGCCACGTGATGAAAAAGTTAGTAAATTAAAACCAGAAGTTTTAAGAACATTGGCTGTTTTATATTCTCAAAATAATAGCGATCTAAACAAATTAAAAAATATAATCTCTGAGGCTAGACAATTAAATCCAGATGATAAGGATTTATTAACTATAGAAACTAATTATCATTTTCTACAAGGGTATGAGTTTGTGAAAGAAGATTACAAGTTGGTAGACGAAATTAATAATTCATTAAGCAACAAGAAAAAATATGATGAGTTAACTGCAAAAAGAAAAGACTCATTTGTAAAGGCTTTACCGCATTTAGAAAAAGCTTACTCAATTAATCCAAACGATACCAATACTAAAACTGTTTTAAAAATGACTTATGAAGTATTAGGTCAATCTGAAAAAGCAAAAGCTATTAATTAAGAAAAAGTCCCGATTTATCGGGACTTTTTTTATACAATCTTTTTGATGACTCTAAGCTTGTGTGTATGTCGGTTTACTTCAGCATTATAAATACCTAAGTGGTCTAAACGGTCAATTCGAACTTTCCCTGATGCATGTATGATATAATTATTTTCCATCATGATGCCTACATGAATAATTTTACCTTCTTCATTGTCAAAAAAAGCTAAATCTCCAGGTTCACTTTCTTCTATAAAACTTAATGCTTCCCCTTGACTTGCTTGTTGCGATGCATCACGCAATAGTTTATGACCATTTAGTTTATAAACCATTTGTGTAAACCCAGAGCAATCGATACCAAAAGGCGTTTTTCCTCCCCATAAATATGGAGTATTGAGGTACATGAAAGCCGTTTTAATAAATTCTGATTTTGGCTTTTGTCCACAAACTTTTACTCCTTCAAATCTGTATTTGTTTAGATTGATTTCTTCGTTGTCCAAAAAAGCCAAGGAAGCTCCTAAGGTTATCGAAGTCAATTGATTATTTGGAGAGGTAATATATTCTACTAAATCAGCATTTAGTACGATTGGGGTTTGGTCCAGAATATTGTAGTGGTCTTCAGATATAGCTTGAAATTGTTTAGTATCTATCCAACCGATGTAATTATCGTATGCCAATTCTACCTGCACCCATTTGGCATTCATTTCAATGATTTTAAAGTGCTCACCAAAAAGTAATTGTGTCACTTGTTCGCTTCTGTCGCTGGCTTCTGCACGTACGGGTACTATGGCTAAATTACAAATTCCAAACATGTTGTTGGTTCAAATAATAATGATGAATTAAGAATTCAATTACAAATGTAATTAAAATTCAAAATTCATCATCAGTAAAAGTTATAAATTATGCTCTTTCAATCACAATAGCTGAAGCACCACCACCACCATTGCAGATAGCGGCTGCGCCAATTTTTGCATTGTTTTGGTTTAAAACATTAATTAATGTAACAATAATTCTAGCTCCAGAACATCCTAGAGGATGACCTAATGAAACCGCACCACCATTTACGTTAATTTTATCGTTATCTAATCCTAAAATTTTAGCATTAGCTAAACCTACAACTGAAAATGCTTCGTTAAATTCAAAGAAATCAACATCAGAAATAGCAATTCCAGCTTTGTCTAATGCTTTTGGTAATGCTTTTGCAGGAGCTGTTGTAAACCATTTTGGTTCTTGGGCAGCATCGGCGTATGATTTGATATAAGCCAATGGTTTTAAGCCTAATGATTGTGCCTTTTCTTCACTCATTAATACTAATGCAGCAGCTCCGTCATTAATTGTAGAAGCGTTTGCAGCAGTAACTGTTCCTTCTTTTGTAAAAACAGGAGCTAATGCTGGAATTTTATCTAATTTTACGTTAGTATACTCTTCATCTTTTGTAATAACAATAGGATCACCTTTTCTTTGAGGT
>JAHRWO010000284.1 GCA_019105125.1 Flavobacterium sp. | reverse complement strand
TCAAGGCGGAATGAAATTCAACTTTACAAAAGAATAAAGATGCAAAACACCATCGCTACCATCAAAAGCATTACCAATAGCAAATATCTCGATGTTATCGGAGTGGTTTTGGTGGTAGGCGTTTCAGTGTATTTAGAATATTACAAAACCACTTACGATTTTAGTTTTGACGGAAAAAATTACTCGTTTTACTTGGGTTACTTTTCAATTCTAAACACGTGCTTATCCATGATGGCGACTCGATTGGTCACCAAGAAAAATAATATTGGAAATTTAATTAGTACTTGCAACACCTTATTAAGCGGAAGTATAGATTATCTTTTGGGAAATATTGGTGCGATTTTAACCTATCCCGTTTCGTTTTTTGGAAATTATTTTGCCTTTAGAATTTGGAAAAAGAAACAATATTTGAATACGATTGATTTCATCTTTTTCCGAAATATGGCAATTGGTTTATTGCTTTCGTTAGTATTGAATTATATTGCTTTCACTACGTTTTCAGACAAAGCGATTGATTGGAAATTATTCTTCGCCATCGCCATTCCAGCCGGAATTAGTTTTGGAGGAACTTTTAATATAGGTAGAATGTATCCCGACAATTGGATCAATTGGCAAGTATATAATTTATTCAAAATTGTACAAAATGTAATGTTGATGAACATTGCCAACACAGCAAAATACGTGTTTTATATGTTCAATGCGATTTTAGGTTATATTACTTGGAAGGATGACAAAGCGAAACAATTATAACTTCCTAGTCGATTCTCTCTGACGCAACTCCGTTTTAATCACTACCGTTTGCGGTTGGTAAAACTCGTCTTTAGAATTCAATTTATGAATTAATAATTCGGCTGCTTTAGCTCCAATTTCTGGTGCGTGTTGGCTCACGGTTGATAAACTCGGCGTTAATCGTCTTGACCAAACACCATCGGCAAAACCAATAATATTCAATTCTTCTGGAATTTTGATTCCTTTTTTAAGAGCCATTTTCATTGAAGCAGTTGAACTGTGTTCGTCCAACGCAAAAATTGCATCCATTTTTTTCGAAGCAATTAAAGCTTGTAATTTCACATCAAAATCCTGAATTGAAGTTTCTTGAATAATTAACTGTTCATCAATTAACATGTTGGCGTCTTTAAGTGCTTTTTGATATCCTTCAAATCGTAATTTTCCCACACTTAAATTGTGAATCGTAGAAAGCAATGCAATTTTTTTACTTCCTAATTTTATCAAATGTGTTGTAGCATCGTAAGCCGAATCAAAATCGTCTACCACCACTTTATCGCAATTAATTCCATCGGCTACTCTATCAAACATAACGATAGGAGTTCCGCTGTTCATAATATCTTTAAAATGTTTATACTCTTTTAGGGATTGCGTTTCTTCTGCAATAGCTACAATAAAACCATCAATAGTTCCATTATTGAGCATGTCCATCACTTGTTGCTCTTTGTTGAAAGATTCATTGGAAATTCCGGTAATCACATTGTATCCTTTTTCCAACGCTACTTTTTCAATTCCACTGAACACTTTGGCAAAAAAAGGATTCAATATATTAGGTATAATTACTCCTATAGTATTGGTGCGTTGATTTTTTAGATTCTTCGCAATACTATTCGGTTTATAATTCTGCAAAGCGGCATACTCTTGAATTTTTATTTTGGTAGCATCGCTAATTTCAGGACTATCACTAAGTGCTTTTGATACAGTAGATATGGATACCCCAAATTCTTGGGCAATCTGTTTTAGAGTTGCTTTTGCTTTCATACGTAAAAGTTAAGAGGTAAAAATAGTGTATTTCTCGTATTTAAAAAAACAACTTCAAATGAATTTTAGATAAAGATGTGATGTGTAACGATTTAGAAAAAATAATATTTTACATTAGGGGTTTGCAATTCTAATAAATAGTTGTACTTTTGCACTCCCTTTATTGGGAATGGAATGTTTAATTTAAATTAATTATTGTGAACACATTAAGCTACAAAACAGTATCAGCAAACAAAGCAACTGCAGACAAGCAGTGGATTGTTGTGGACGCTGAAGGGCATAACTTAGGTCGTTTATCTACAAAAGTAGCGATGCTTTTAAGAGGTAAATACAAGCCAAGTTATACACCGCACGTTGATTGTGGAGATAACGTAATTGTTATCAACGCAGAAAAAATCAACCTTACTGGTAACAAGTTAGATGACAAAACTTACGTTCGTCACACAGGTTACCCAGGAGGACAAAGAACTTTAACTGCTAAAGTAATGCAACAAAAAAATCCTGCATTATTAGTAGAAAAAGCTATCAAAGGAATGTTACCTAAAAACAAATTAGGTGCTGAATTATTCCGTAATTTAAATGTATATGTAGGTCCTGAGCACAAACATGCGGCTCAATCACCTAAAACCGTTAACCTAAACGATCTTAAGTAATGGGAGTTATTCACAAAATCGGTAGAAGAAAATGCGCTGTTGCACGTGTTTATGTTTCAGAAGGAACAGGAAAAATCACTGTAAACAAAAGAGAATTCACTAACTACTTCCCAACTGCAACTTTACAGTACAAAGTTTTACAACCAATGTCTATGACAGAAAATGTATCAAACTTTGACGTTAAAGTAAACGTATATGGTGGTGGTACTACAGGACAAGCAGAAGCTGTGAGAATGGCTATCGCTCGCGCAATGTGTGAGGTAGAAGCTGAAAACAGAGCTATCCTTAAACCAGAAGGACTATTAACAAGAGATCCTAGAATGGTTGAACGTAAAAAATTCGGTCAGAAAAAAGCACGTAAGAGATTCCAATTCTCGAAACGTTAATATTCGGTATTTATCAGAATATATTTTCAGATTTATTTTTACAATTAAAATTGAATTAAAAACTAAGTTGTCGATATTCCTTGTAAAAAGGGAATTAGTTTAGCATCTAAATTTTCAAGACTAACGCAAGTGACTACTTGAAAATTGCTAATCACGGAACGTAAACTATTACACAATGGCAAACAAAATTGACGTTAAAGAGTTATTAGAAGCAGGTGTACACTTCGGACACATGACTCGTAAATGGGATCCAAACATGGCTCCTTACATTTATATGGAGCGTAATGGTATTCATATCATTAACCTATATAAAACTGCAGCTAAAATTGAAGAAGCTAATGAAGCTTTGAAAAAAATTGCTGCATCTGGTAGAAAAGTATTATTCGTTGCTACCAAAAAACAAGCGAAAGATATCGTTGCTGAAAAAGCAGCAGCTTGTAACATGCCTTACATCACTGAAAGATGGCCAGGTGGTATGTTAACTAACTTCGTAACTATCCGTAAAGCTGTTAAGAAAATGGCTTCTATTGATAGAATGAAGAAAGACGGTACTTTCATGACTTTATCTAAAAAAGAAAGATTACAAGTTGATCGTTTAAGAGCTAAGTTAGAGAAAAACTTAGGTTCAATTGCAGATATGTCTAGATTACCAGCTGCATTATTCGTAGTTGACGTAAAAGCTGAGCATATCGCTGTTAAAGAAGCTCAAAAATTAAACATTCCAGTGTTCGCAATGGTAGATACGAATTCGGATCCACGTCCAATTGACTTCGTAATTCCTGCAAATGACGATGCTTCTAAATCAATTGAAAAAGTTTTATCATTAGTTTCTTCTGCAATCGTAGAAGGTCTTTCTGATAGAAAAGTTGAAAAAGATGAATTACCAGCTAAAGAAGTAGAAGCTACTGAAGCTCCTGCTACTGAAACTGAAGCATAAATCAATTAATTCCAAGAATTAAATTCCAAATTCCAAACTTGTTCTAACTTTTAGTTAGCAATTTAGTAAAATTGGAATTTGGGATTTAGTAATTGGAATTTTTACTTTTATAAACAACAAATAAAAAAAATACAAAATGGCAAATATTACTGCTGCAGACGTAAATAAATTAAGAACTATCACTGGTGCTGGAATGATGGATTGTAAAAAAGCATTAGTGGAGGCTGAAGGAGATTTCGATTTAGCTATCGAAAACTTAAGAAAAAAAGGTCAAAAAGTAGCTGCTAACCGTTCAGATAGAGAATCTACTGAAGGTGCTGCTGTTGCTGTTATCAACGCTGATAAAACTGCGGGTGTTGCAATCACATTAAATTGTGAGACTGACTTCGTAGGTAAAAACGAGTCATTCGTTAAATTAGCAAATGATTTAGCTAACCAAGCTTTAAACTATGCTACTAAAGAAGAATTATTAGCTTCTGATTTCAATGGAATCACTGTTGCTGAGAAATTAATCGAACAGACTGGTGTTATCGGTGAAAAAATCGAAATCGGTGCTTTCGAAAGATTAGAAGGAGCTTTCGTAGGTTCTTACATCCACGCTGGTAAAATCGCTACATTAGTAGCGTTATCTGCTAACGTTGCTGGTGCTGACGAAGCTGCTAAAAACGTTGCTATGCAAGCTGCTGCTATGAACCCAATCGCTTTAAACGAAGCTGGTGTTGATGCTGCAATCATTGAAAAAGAAATCGAAATCGCTAAAGAGCAATTAAGAGCTGAAGGTAAACCAGAAGCAATGTTAGATAACATTTCTAAAGGAAAAATCCAACGTTTTTACAAAGACAATACTTTAGTAAACCAAGATTTCATCAAAGACAGTTCTATGAGTGTTGCTAACTACATCAAATCTGTAGACGCTAACTTAACTGTTACTGGATTCAAAAGAGTTGCTTTAGGATAATCTTATTCTAAACTCCTAAATACAAAACCTTAATTCTTTAACAAGAGTTAAGGTTTTTTTCTTTTCAAAATACTGTATATTTGGGTAAACGAAAAAAGAAAATAGCTTTGAAAAAAATTGCTCTTCTATTAGCCCTGCTATCAGCTTCATTATTTGCTCAAGAAAAAAAATACCAAAGTTTATTATGGGAAATTAGTGGAAATGGACTCCAAAAAAAATCATACGTTTATGGATCTATGCACGTAAGCGATAAAGTTTCATATCATTTATCAGATAACTTTTTCAAACATCTTCAAGAAGCAGATATTATCGCTAATGAAAGTGAACCTAGAACATGGACTTCACTTTTTGATTTATTTAGTTTTTATAGTCAATACATAAACCAAGGGAAATTCTACAGCAAATTCTATATTCAACCACTTGAAAAAAACGACTTATATCCCCTATTCAAAAGCAGTAATTACAACCTTATAAGTTTACTTACCCGAACCGATGAAGCACAAAAAGACTACCAAGAAGAAACCTATTTGGATATGTTTATCTATAGAACAGGTAGAAAATTCAACAAAAAAACGGTGGGTTTAGAAGATGTAAAACAATCTACACTGAACATCATGATGGCACAAGCAAAAATGGATGAAAGTGAAGTCGATAAAAACCGTCAGGCTATTTTAAAAATCGTAAAAAACAAATCGTATGATCAAGCTTTAAATGATTTCTACCGTGAAAAAGACTTAGACATGATTGATTCTTTAACTATGTTAAGTTCGCCTAAATCATTCCTCAAAGCCATGTTGTTTGACCGTAATATTGAAATGGTAAAAAACATGGATTCTATCATGAAAACGGGAAGTTTATTTAGTGCCATTGGAGCGGCTCACTTACCTGGTCCTAATGGCGTTATCGAATTATTACGGGCAAAAGGTTATAAGGTAACTCCAGTTTTTGGGAATTATACCGAAAAAGGAAAGGCAGTCAAAAAGCAAATTGAAGAATACTTCACCAAACCAGAATTAAAAAACAAAAGCACAGCCGATGGCATGATTTCACTTCCTCTTTTTGAAATCGTACTTGAAAACGGGGAAGATTTAGAATCCCCAGATTTGGCAAATGGTGGTTTTATTAATGTTAAAAGAAAACCCTTGAATGATTTTATCAACAAGAAGGATAAAACATTTAATATCAAAACATTAGATAGTTTGTTTTATGAAAACATTCCGGGAGAAATTTTAGAAAAAAAATCCTACCAAGAAAAAAATTATTGGGTATACGATTTAAAAAGCAAAACCAAAACCGGCAACGCACAACGCTATCGATACTACATTACTCCACTTGAAATCATAGCAGTAATTATGGGAGGAGAAGGTGATTATGTAAGACGATTCGAAGAAGAAATTTTTTCAAAAATTGAAATCAAGGAAAGTAAAACTAATTGGGAAACTATTCGTCCACGAAAAGGAAGTTTTACCGTTGAAATTCCAGCCTATAACAGCTATTCAGGAAATAAAAACAATGGAAAAGATAATTCTGATATTACTATAACCGCATTAGACGAAAAGAAAAAAAGTTTCTATTTTCTAATCGAGAAAACGCTTTCGGAAATTGATAATTTGGAAAATTCAGAATATGAGTTAAAACGTATTCATCAAGAATTTTACAACCAACACAAATTGGATTCCACACAAACAAAATTTAACAAGGGAAGAACAGCTTTCTATTCTAAATCGAAAATTGAGAACAAAGAAGTCCAGCTCAAAACTGTATTAAACGGGAATAAATATTACCTTTTAGGATCTGTGAATTCTGAAGAAAATGACACCAAACGTTTCTTCGAATCTTTTACGATGCAACCTACTATAGATTCTGAAAGTTATAAAACTTTTAGAGATTCGATAAATCATTTTAGCATTGAAATTCCAAAAAAGCAAAACGAACATTTGGATTTCTTAATTGAAAATGAAATAAATAATGGCACAAAAAAGAAAAATCACTTTACCGCTAAATCAAAAAACTATCAATTCATAGGTAGTAATGGCTCAATCATTCAACTCAATTATTACAAATACCATCGCTATGAGAATGAAAAATCAATAGATAGTATTTGGAACGAATACCGAAAAAAAATCACAGGTGATAAATTCATCAATCAAAAACAAGAAAATGATGCCAATTATGGCGACATAATTGAAGTAGCAGTACCAGACTTGGATGTGAATCTACCAGCGCATTATTTAGAATCTAATTGGAATTCGCAACTGTTCCCAAAAGAAGAAAAACTGAAAATAATAGAGGAAAAAATCAACTCAGACAATAACGTACATACTTTCGAAGCTTTAGTTTCAAAGAACAACTCGAAACAAGCCATTAAATACAAGCTTCTTATAAAAGGAAACAATGTTTATGAATTATCTACTTTGGTTGCAAAAAATAACGAAAATGTAGATCCTTTTGTAGAAAAAACGTTCAATTCTATTCGTTTAGAAAACAAAGATTCTGAAAATATTTTTGAAAACAAAATGGATTTATTCTTGAATGACGTTCTTAGTAAACACGATAGCATCCGATACTCTGCACTGAAATCAATTGAATATTTAAAGATTGAAAAAGAGGATTTACCTAAGTTCAAAATATTTTTAAACACCTTTAAATTTAGAGATGATGAGACTGAAGTTTTGGGCGAATTATATGAAAAACTCGGAAGAATTAAAACTCCTGAAGTAATTGCTTATCTAGAAAACGTTTACAAAAAAGAAGACGTAAACACAGTAATTCAGTTTGCTATCCTTCGTGCCTTAACGCTACAAAAAAGCAAAGAAGCATATAAAAAAATAGTAGAATTGTTAGAATATGATTTACCTATTTCAGACAATGAATATGAAATAATTGGATTATTCAACCAATTTGAGGAAGATTTAGAAAACAGTCAGGTTTTATTTCCAAATATATTTCAATATTTCAGCATTAAAGAATATAATGAACCCATTGTGTCTTTAACTCACAAACTTTTGATAAAAAAGTATGGAAATGCTAAAAAAATAAAATCATTCAAAAAAATGCTCTTAACCAATGCTAAACTCGAATTTAAGCGTTTAGCTAGTTGGAAAAACAAGCAAAACATAAAATCTGAAGACGAAGAAGAATATTATGAAAATGAGGCGCCTATTGAAAACTTCATAAGTTATTACACTATCTTACACCCTTTTAAAACCGACAAAGAAGTTGTTCAATTATTTAAAAAAGCAAGCGAATTAAATATTGACGAATTAGATTTGGCTTTTGCCGAAGTTCAATTGGAAAAAAACAATCAAGTTGAAGAAAATACGTTGAATAAAATTCTGAAAAATGAAAAAACACAATTCGTAGGATTTTTAATGATGCACCATGCAAAAGACAACTCTTTTTTAAACAAATTTGATGCAAAAGAAATTGCTATGGCAGCTGTAATCTATTCTGAAAATATTGATAATAAAAAAGATTCTTTAACATTCTATGATTCAAAAGAAGTAAAATTTAATGGAAAAAAAATCATGTATTTTTTCTTTAAAAAGTTAAATATTGAAGAAAATTCATATAAGTCTAATCAAAAAAAAATTAGCGGAATTGCTTTCATAACTGAAAACGGAAAAATAAATATCAAAGAGTTTTATAAATTAAGCGCTAAAACCTATTTAGAAGAAAAGGAAATTGAAAATTTAATAAAAGGAATGATTGATGAATCCTTAAATGATAATCACAAAAGGGCCTCCTTTGGTAAGCAAAAAAAAGGGAATTCATTGTTAAATGATTTATATTTAGAAGAATATTAGTATGTTTCAAAGAAGAAAAGATATAGTTTACGTTATATTAGCTGGGATTTTTATCACCAACGCTTTAGTTGCAGAATTAATTGGTGGAAAGTTAATTTACATAGGAGAAGTTGTAATGAGTTTAGGTATTTTACCTTGGCCAATCGTATTCATCACAACCGATTTAATCAATGAATATTTTGGCGAAAAGGGCGTAAAAAAACTTTCATTTATAACAGCCGGATTAATTGCTTACACCTTTTTTCTTTTGCTAATTGGACTTCAAATTCCTGCCGTTAAAGGTGATGGATTAATTACAGACGAACAATTTTCAGCTGTTTTCGGGCAAAGTATGTGGATTATTGTGGGAAGTATTACAGCTTTTTTAGTTTCTCAATTAATTGATGTTACCGTTTTTCATTTTGTTAGAAACCGAACAGGCAAAAAAATGATTTGGTTAAGAAGTACCGGGTCAACCATAATTTCACAACTTTTTGATAGTTTTATCGTTCTTGGAATTGCTTTTTGGTTACCTGGAAAAATCGATACTAAAATGTTTATTGCATCCGCATTAACAGGTTATACAGTTAAGTTATTAATTGCTGTTGGATTAACGCCTGTTATTTACCTTGGTCATTATTTAATTGAAAAATACTTAGATAAAGATGGAAAATAAAACCCGTTGCGCTTGGTGCGAAAAGGACGATTTATACAGAAACTACCACGATAACGAATGGGGAAAGCCGGTTTATGATGATGAAACTATTTTTGAGTTTTTGATTTTAGAAACCTTTCAGGCGGGATTGAGTTGGTATACAGTGTTATCGAAAAGGGAAAATTTTAGAAAAGCATTTGACAATTTCGATTTAATTAAAATAGCGAATTATTCAGAAGACAAAATGGCCAAGTTAGCTGAAGATACTGGAATTATTCGAAACAAATTAAAAATTAAAGCTACAGTTACTAATGCGCAAGCGTTCATAAAAGTGCAGGAAGAGTTTGGAACGTTTTCTAAATATATTTGGGGTTTTGTAGATGGAAAACCTATCGATAACCAACCGAAAACCTTAAGTGAAGTTAAAGCCACTACTTCAATTTCAGATGCTTTGAGTAAAGATTTGAAAAAACGCGGATTCAAATTTGTAGGCTCAACTGTAATGTATGCGCATATGCAAGCTACTGGAATGGTGAATGATCATGTAATGGATTGCTGGACTAGAAAATAAAATTATGAATAACGACCCACTTCACGGAAAATCTTTAAAAACTATTGTTGAACAATTAGTAGATTTTTATGGTTTCGACACTTTGGCAGAACTCATTAACATCAATTGTTTTAAAGAAAACCCATCCGTAAATTCTAGTTTGAAATTCTTAAGAAAAACCGATTGGGCAAGGAAAAAAGTGGAGGAATTGTATGTGAAAACGTTGCCAAAACTTTAAAACCAAAAAGGCTGTCAAATGACAGCCTTTTATTTACAAAGTATAAATATAAATACCAAGTAATGTTAATACTATATAAAGTAATATTAATAAAAGCTCGAACTTATATTTATAAAAGAACTTCATTAATTCTTAATTAATTTATGAGTTTCTGTATTGCCATTTGCGTCTGTAGCTTTCAATAAATAAACTCCAGCATTAAAATTAGAAATGTCAATACTATTTGTTCCACTAACTAAAGATTGACTATAAACTAATTTTCCTAATAAATCATAAATTTCTACTGAAGCATTTTGTTGTGAAACGATATTGAAAATTCCAGTTGAAGGGTTTGGATAAATAGTAATGCTAGTTACATTTTCAAAATCTGAATTTCCTAATGTTGCACAAGCATTGCCTGTTGTTATTGTTGATCCTGATCTCCAGTTTGAAGTAGTTCCTGTTAAAGCAAAACCAGTTAATGTTCCATTATTTGCATTACTAGAACTATCAAGAAGTGAATTAACCGTTGAATTATTTACGCTATCATTTCCTTGGTTAAACTTATAATAAGCAACTAAACCCGTTTCTGTAGCTTGTAATTCACAATTCATAGTGTTTAAAATATCGGTAGCATTTAAAACTTTATTCCAAACACGAACTTCATCAATATCTCCATTGAAATGTTTAGAGGCAAGATTTCCAACACCAATTCTTAATCTATTATCAGAATTACGTAATGTTCTATTCCCAATAGCTATTGAAGCTTCTAAATTTCCATTCAGATATAAACGTAATGAATTGTTATTTTCAAATACAAAAGTTGCATGATACCAAGTATTTGGTGTCAATACAGTTGTTCCTGTTATAAATGTATCTGGAGTAGCGCTAATTCCTGCACTTAATCTACCTGCAGCATTTACATCTATTTGTACTGACCATCCTCCTGTTCCATCATTCCCTCTTTGAAGAATTCTATCATTATTAGCTGGAATAGAAGGAATTCTGAACCAAGCTTGATAGGTTTGATTTTCAGTATTGTTTGTAATAGCATTTGTTGAAACAACAAAATCATTAACTCCATCAAAATTCAAATGAGTTGCTGGAACAATATAATCATAAGCCGACACTTGGAATTGTGCATTTGAAATTCCGAAAACATTTTCCCAAACTCTTATTCTAAGAACAGTTCCTGGAGTTTGTCCTAGTAATACTATTTTTGAATAATCGCCATTACCACTATTATCATCACAGCTTACTAAACTTAAAGTTCCACAAGCGCCTGTATATACTTCTAAACCTGTATCGTAAATTCCAGCTCCGTTTGTTTCAATAACTATGTTTCCAGATACTGGAACAGTAGCCGTATACCATACGTCTCCTCCTTGGAAATTTCCACAAGTTGGTGCTGGTGCTCCAGAATTAGTTGCAGTTGTTAAATTTACGTTTACAGGAAAATCATTAAACGAACTTACTCCAACAGATAAGTTGATTGCATTAGAACATTCGTCATTAGCTACAATTACATTCACTACAATTTGAGTTCTTGCACTTTCACATCCATTTACATTAGTACTTGAAACCCAATATGAGGTTGAACCAACTGTTGCAGTACTTGGCGCTGGAGCTGTTGTAGAACCTGTTCCTCCTGTTGCTGTTGTATACCACATTAATCCTGTTCCATTTGCACCAGTTGTAGCAGTTAAAGTAGAAGCTGTGTCTCCTTGATTATAAGTTACTGGTGTTGTTACTGATGCAACCGAAGGAACTATCGAACCCGAAGTTACTGGTGAACCTGCTAACCAGTTTGATGTTGTACCAGTTAATGCAAAATTAGTTAATGTTCCGTTTGGACCTACTGTTGCATTTAATGTGTTTATAGTCGAATTGTTAGCTTGACTAACTCCTTGGTTAAATTTGTAATAAGCTAACAAACCAGGCTCTGCGTCTTGTAATTCGCAATTTTTTGAACCATTTAGTTGTTCGACTGTTTTTACTATATTCCAAATTCTAACTTCATCAATGTCACCTTGGAAAATTTCTCCTCCAAAAACCGAATTACCAATAAAAGTCTGAGGTGATGTATTTGCTAATGAATAGCCCGATGGAACAGAAGTTGAACCTACCACTACACCATTAATATAAATTTTTAATGTTGTATCATCATAAACCATAGAAACATGGGTCCATGTATCAGCAACAATTGTTCCTGCTGCAGAAGATACTCCATAATAACCATCCCCTAGAAATGCATTTAAAGTATTGTTTATTACTCTCAAATTAAATTGTGTTCCTCCCCAACCAACATGGTTACCTACTATCGTTTTTGTTCCAACAACATTAGGTACTTTAATCCATGCTTCTACTGTAAGAAAATTCGAATTATTTAATAAACTTGAAGTTGTGGTTCCTAAATTAACCACATCATTAACACCATCAAAATTTAAATGAGTAGCTGGTGTATTTGGAACAACTGTTACAACAATTTCAGAACGTAAACTTTCGCAACCAGAAGCATCTGCTTGAGCAACAAAATAAGAAGTTGTACCAATAGTTGCAGTTGATGGTGTAAAACCTGTCGCACTATAATTATCCCCAAATTGATCCGTATACCATTTTAATGAAGCCCCAGTACCACTTAGTGTTGCTGACAAAGGACTTGCAGTATCTCCCTGAACATAAGTAACATTATTTACCGTTGGCCCAGTTGCTGGCATAGAAGCATTGTTAGATGTAATATTGACGGTCAAATCTACCCATGACCAATTTGAATACAAACCATTCATTTGAACAGAAGTAATCGGAATATAAGATGAAATATCAATTGTTTGTGTGCCAGTATAGGTTCCAATGTTTGTTCCGTTAACGACTACATTATAATTTCTATCTGCCCAAACACCACTATAGCCTTGAGAACTTGTCGTAACTGAAGCACTCACTTGACAAGAAGTGAAATTATTTAATGTTACAGAGGGAAATCCGCTAGTGTAAACATCTTCATTGTATGACAAAGTAGTCGTTTGCCCTAATGAAATTAATGAAATCCAAAAAAAGGATAGTAAAAAGTAAAATTTTTGTTTCATACATACAATATTTAAAGTTTATGAAACAAAAATATTTTTAAAATAAATGCGATTTGATCTATTGGGACGAACTGCAAAAGTTTGTGGACGAAACTAAAAATCAAATGAAAATTTTCTAGAGACACTATCCTAAAAAGTGTGTAAGTTATAGTACCTTAGAAAAAAACTAAACATAAAATTCTAATAAAAAGGGAATTGCTTCAACAACAACTCCCTTTTTTAAATAACTAATACAATTTTATTACTAATCATCGTGATGTCTTTTGTTTTTTTTCTTATGATATTTATGTTTATAATTTTGCTCATAACAATAGTCATATCGTTTGCTTCTATATTTTTTCTTGTGGGTATAAAAGTGGTGATATGGATGTCTTCCGTGATAATCTATAACTACTTTATAGCCTTGAGAAATATCATAATTATGGTAATATCTTGGTAAATGTCTTGATCTTATCCAATTTCCTCCCTCAAAATAAATAAAAACTGATGAACTTACATCAAAATAAGACTCAATTTCAGGATAATAGTAATAATTAGGAGCTTCATAAACCTCATAATGTTTTTCATAAACTTGAGGACGCGAATTCACATTGATATTAACACTTACTCGTTGAGCTATTCCTTGAAAGACAAATAAAAACATAAAAGTAAATGTGAGTATCACTTTTGTTTTGAAGTGGTTTAAATTAGCTAGGTTCATATTATTTTAATTTAATTGGGTTCTTAAAATAACATTTTCAACAACTGTGCCACAAAAACAAATCTTTAAACTAAAAATTACAAAATGCTGAAAATTAAGATTTTAAAAGATAAATAAAATCCTCTCTTTCAATTTCTACGCAACCTAAACTTGCTAAATGATCATTGTAAACTTGGCAATCTAACAATCGATAATTCGCCATTTCTAATTGTTTTGCTAAAGCAATGAAAGACATTTTACTCGCATTAGAAACTTTGGAAAACATACTTTCGCCACAAAAAATGTGACCTAGGTCAACGCCATACAAACCACCCACTAATTCATCATCTTGCCAAACCTCAACACTTTTTGCGATGCCTAATTCATGTAATTTGCAATAGGCTTCTACCATATTATCTGTAATCCAAGTACCTTGTTGATCTTTTCGAGAAATCTTTTTACAGTTTAAAATTACGTCTCTAAAAGCAGTATTAAAAGTAACTTTAAATTTTCTTTGATTGATGATATTTCGCATGCTTTTTGAAATCTTCAAATCTTCAAAAAACAAAACCATGCGTTCTGGCGGACTCCACCACAAAATGGGTTCATCATCTTCAAACCACGGAAAAATGCCTGAATTGTAGGCTAAAACCAATCGTTCTGGAGACAAATCACCTCCAACAGCTACAATTCCTTCTGGTGAAGCGGTTTCTACTGGTGGAAAAAATAATTCTTTGGTTAAATAGTACATTTAGTCAAATACAAGTTCAAAATCAAATTTCAATTTCAATAAAAAAGCCAGAAATTCAAGTATTACTCTTAAACTTCTGACTTCTAACTTCTGACTTCTAACTTTTAGAAAGGTAAATCGTCGTGTTCTTCTTCATTAAAGTTGGTTGCTGGTTCAAAAGCTGCTGCTGGCGGCATTGGTGGCATTTGAGGTGCTGCTGCTGGTGCTTCTGCTTGAACTTTTTCGATTCTCCAACCTTGGATAGAGTTAAAATATTTAGTTTCTCCTTGTGGATTCACCCATTCTCTTCCTCTTAAATTGATTGAAACTTTAACTTGTTCCCCAACATTATAATTATTCAGCAAATCGGTTTTATCTTGTGTAAACTCGATTAAAATATGTTGTGGATATTGCTCTTCTGTAGTCACTACAAGTTCTCTCTTTTTGAAAGATGCGCTTACTTGTTGCACTGGATTGATTACTTTTACTCTTCCTAAAACTTCCATAATACTAAAATTTATTTTTTTGCTAATAACAATTTCCAAGCGTCAATCGCTCTTCCATTATCTACATACTCTTTCGCTTTTTGAAATTTTGTATCCAAATCATCAGCACTTAAAACGGCTTTGACTTCAAAATTTTCTTTTACAAATATAGCAATTTCTTCTTCAGTTGGAATACTTTCTATATTTCCTAATCTTGCTAAATCATTCCCTGTAAAATAGCCGCTTTCTTTAATGAAATCGGGAATCATATCAACCCCAATTCCTAAAGTAGTCAAAGGTTTTTCTACTTCAAACATACCCATGTTAGAACGGCTATACCAATTACCTCCCATACGAGCTACCAAGTCGATTTTGTGTTGATCAATCATCCCATTAGCA
>JAHRWO010000161.1 GCA_019105125.1 Flavobacterium sp. | reverse complement strand
CCATTCTAAATCGCGAAACGCTTGACCTGCCATGTTTCCAGAAGTTGGAAGATTGTCATAATATCCTGCCGAAGCTTTTTTCACGGCTGCTAAATTCGCTTCCGCAGAAGTTCCGCCGATAACGATAGCTAAGTGATACGGAGGACAAGCCGCTGTTCCTAAATCCATAATGCGCTCACGAACAAATTCGTCTAACGATTTTTCATTCAACAACGATTTTGTCTTTTGATATAAAAACGTTTTGTTTGCGGAACCACCACCTTTTGTTAAAAATAAGAACTCATACGAATTTCCTTTTTTCGCATAAATATCAATCTGTGCTGGTAAATTAGAACCTGAGTTTTTTTCTTCAAACATCGAAATCGGAACAATTTGCGAGTAACGAAGATTTTTATTTTGGTACGTATTGTAAATTCCTTTTGACAACCATTCGCCATCATCAACTCCTGTGTATACGTTTTCGCCTTTTTTAGCAACTACAATCGCAGTTCCGGTATCTTGGCAAGAAGGCAATTGACCTTCCACGGCAACAGCAGCATTTTGCAATAAATTATAAGCCACAAAACGGTCGTTGTCTGTTGCTTCTGGGTCTTCGATAATGTTTCTTAATTTTTGTAAATGTGCCGAACGCAACATAAACGAAACGTCGTCCATAGCTTCTTGAGCTAGTAATTCTAATCCTTTTGGGTCCACCACTAAGATTTCTCTATCGCCAAGTTGCTCTACTTTTACGTAATCGGAAGTTAATTTTTTGTATTGTGTATCGTCTTTTAAAATAGGATACGGGTCTTGATATAAAAAGTCCATTTTGTGTATGTTTTGAAAGGTAAAGTTACGGATTTTTGTTTTTCCAACCTGCAAGGTTTTTAAAACCTTGTAGGTTTTTTATTCAAGCATGTGTTTTTCAGATAAAATTTCATTTTTAAAGTCATGACAATAAATAAAGTTATCTTTAGAATCAAATAATTGAATTACTTCGTTCCTAAGTAATTTCGTTGGTTTATCTGAAATTATTGATTGATACGATGAAAACTGAAAACTTTTATAATCCAAATCTAAATGATGCTTCGGATTTAAATGAACATATTGAATCAAGTTTGTCAAATATGTTTCATCTTCAATTTGAATTCTTTTAAAATGTTTTTCAAACAAACTTCCGGTTCTATTGTTTTGTTTGTTAAAAGCTTTTGCATAAGCATTGAAAAGATTTGAAAGAGCTTGAGTAATTTCTTTTTCATTTACAATTCTAATAATAAAATGAAAGTGATTATCCATTAAACAGTAAGCAAAAGTATCTGCTTTGTTTTCCAAATATTTTGAGTAGAGTTTTAAAAAGTACTGTTTGTTTTCGACTGAATTAAAAATAGTTTCACTATTTATGCCTCGATTATAAATGTGATATACTTTATCTTTCTCTAAAACTTCCAATTTCATAATTTACTTTTTTGACACCTACAAGGTTTTGGAAACATTGAAGGAGTTGAATTTAAAAAATTATTTACTTGCTTTGAAATAACAATAAATTCCAATAACAAAAATTAGTAAACCAGCTAAAAGTTCAAAATGAATATCTTCATCTTCAAAGAGGAAAATATCTTTTGTTTCATTTGTTATTAGTTTGATTTTATCTCCAACATTTATTGAGCAACGACCTTCTAACCTTTTACTTTGTTTCTTTTCGTTAAAGTAAAAAGTAAAATAAGCTTTAGAAGTTTTAGAAGATTCGCTACATGAAATAGGTACTAAGAAAACACTAACAGAGATTTTGTTTCCAGAATTTAATATTTTGTATTCTTGAAATGTTTTGTAAAATGAAACAAAACTGATTAGAATCAGTAATATCGAAGCATATTTAAGTATTTTATTCATCCCTTAAAAAAACCAACTCGCCACAAAAATTGCTGTAATCACACAGATTAAATCTACTAAAAGCATCATTCCTAGTGTATAACGTGTGTTTTTTACGTTGATACTTCCAAAATAAACTGCAATTACATAGAAAGTAGTTTCGGCGCTACATTGAAAAATACAGCTTAATCTTCCGGTTAAAGAATCAGGTCCAAATTGCTTCATCGCATCAATCATGAAACCTCGTGAACCACCAGAACTAAAAGGGCGCAACATGGCAACAGGAAGCGAATCGGTAATTTCTTTAGCTACGCCAAGATGGGCAAATAAAAAGGAAATTCCGTTGGCAATAATTTCAAACAAGCCACTGTTTCTAAATAACGAAATCGCAACTAACATTCCCATTACGTAAGGGAAAATGGTAACTCCAGTTTTTAATCCGTTATTAGCTCCCGCTACAAAAGTGTCGAAAATGGTTGTTTTTTGTTCAACGAATTTCTTTTCTTGAACGAAAGAAAATATCAAAGTCCCACCAATGATTAGTATTAATAACAATCCCGAAAGGTTAGAAGTAAAGTAGTTTTTTCCGATTAAATCTAAACTGTTTACGTAGAATAATAATCCCACAATCGCACCAATAACTCCCATTAATGCCGCTAATAAAGAAGCGCTTTTGAAGTTGATTTTTTGTTTAATTCCAACTAAAATAAAAGCAGCAATTGTTCCAATGAACGATGTAATAATACAAGGCAACATTACATCCGCTGGATTGGCAGCATTTTCTGCAGCACGGTAACCAATGATGGAGGTTGGGATTAAAGTTAAACCCGCTGCATGCAAACACATGAACATGATTTGGGCATCACTGGCTCTATCTTTGTCCGGATTTAATTCTTGTAAACTTTGCATCGCTTTCAAACCAAAAGGCGTTGCGGCTGAATCCAATCCTAAAAAGTTAGCAGAAAAGTTAAGTGTCATGTAGGAAATCGATTCGTGATTTTTAGGAATCGAAGGAAAAACTTTAGCAAACAACGGACTTAGTTTTTTTGCTAATCTTTCTGAAGCTCCAGAAATGATAAGCAATTCCATGATTCCACAAAAGAAAGCTAAGTAAGCAATTAACGGTAAAATCAAATCGAACAAACTGCTTTTGGTCATAGGAAGTAAACCATCGGCTTTTTGTTTTCCGCTGTAGATTTTTATAGTTTGTTTGTTGTATACGTATGTGGTGTCGGCATCGGCCTCATTTTTATTTAAGACGAATGTTTTGTCTTCCGCTTTTTGTAAAGTGTCTTGAACAAACTTTGGCACTTCATTCAAATATTTTTCATCAATTAAAAGCGGTTCGCCTTGTTTTCCATTCAACACATAATCAATAGAATAATATTGTGATGAAAATAATCCAAAAACAACAAAAAAGATAGACGATATAAATATCACCAACCAAAATCTACTTAAAACCATAAATCGATAATTTTCCGTAAATGTACTAAAACATAATTTTTCAACAAATATTAATTTTTTTTAAAATTTAATTAAATATTTGTTGTTTTAGCCTAGATTTGTTGTCAATAATCAGCTATATTAAATGAAAATCAAAATTATCATTACATTTTTTACTTTATTTTCGGGAATTATGCATTCTCAAACCAAAGAGGATGTATTTAAAATTGTTAAGCACTACGATTTACTGAAAATTAATGATTTCAAAAAGACTCTTGAAGAACGAGAAATTTTTGAAACTAAAAAAGCCTATAAAGTTGCTAATTCAAAAGGATGGCCCATAACTATTGAGGGGAAAGATGGGTCGTTTCAGGAATTAATGGGGCTTACTCCTGATGGTTTTCCCATCTACTATTCTACTCACAATGTAAATGCAGCTCGATCTACAAGAACTAATTTTTTAAATTCTGGTGGCGGTTTGGGATTGTCATTAGACGGACAAAATATGGTGGCTAGAGTTTGGGATGGTGGTACTGTAAGAAGAAGTCATTTAGGTTTAGGAGGAAGAGTAACAACGGTTGACAATTCTGGAACAACGTACAGTTCACACGCTACTCATGTTACAGGTACAATATTAGCGCTACCATGGGATTTAGATTCGTTTTCGATAAAAGGAATGGCTTCTCAGGCAACCGCAAGAACTTTTAATTGGACGTTTGATGAATCAGAAGCATTGTCTGAAGTGGCTTTAGGAATGTTAGTTTCAAATCATTCTTATGGCGTGCCTTTAAGTACTGAAAATGGAGCCTTACCTGCTTGGTATATTGGTTCCTATGTTTACGATTCTTATGTTTGGGACGAAATAGCACATCTATCACCTTATTATTTACCTGTTTTTTCAGCTGGAAATGATGGTACAAATACAAGAAACGAAGATCCAATTGCTATAGGTTATGATAAATTGATTGGGAATAAAGTGTCGAAAAATGTTTTGACAATTGCTAACGCACAAGATGCTAATATCGCTTCTGATGGAACTTTGATAAGTGCTTTTATTAATCAAAGTAGTAGTCAGGGTCCAACAGACGATAGAAGAATAAAACCCGATATTACTGGAAATGGAACTAGTTTGACTTCTTTAAATTCTTCTAGCGACACAGCGGTTTCTTTATCTAGCGGCACTTCCATGTCGGCACCAAATGTTACAGGCACTTTACTTTTATTGCAACAGCATCATAAAAACATAACAAATAGCTTTATGAAAGCCGCCACTCTTAAAGGCTTAGCTTGTCATACTGCTGACGATGCAGGGAGTGTTGGGCCAGATCCAATCTTTGGATGGGGGTTGTTAAATGCAAAAAAAGCTGCAGAGACAATTTCAACAAATGGTTTAGCCTCATGGATTTCCGAAGAAAAATTAACACAAGGCAATAGTTTCACTATGACCGTAAAGTCAGACGGGTTCAACCCTTTGATCGCTTCTATTACTTGGACAGATGTTCCAGGCGAACCCAATAACGGACAAAGGTTAATACCTAATGACTCATTTAAAGCCTTAGTTAATGATTTAGATATTAGAATTTCAAAAGATGGCGCTGTTTTTTATCCTTGGAGATTGAATAGTATCAGTCCAATGCTTCCTGCAATTCAAAATTCTGACAACGATGTTGATAATGTTGAAATTATAAAAATTAATAATCCAACACCTGGAGACTATCTAATCACAATTACCCATAAAGGTAATTTAGTTGGAGGTGCACAAGATTATTCTTTAGTGGTAACTGGAATTACGTCAAATTTTGCTTTAATTTCTAATTCTGACGATGTTGAGATTTGCAGTAATCAATCTGTTGTTTACACTTTTGATTATAAGCATTCAGGAACACAAGCTACAAACTTTACAGCTACAGGAATTCCATCAGGTGCTAATGTTGCTATTTCGCCAGCAATTTTAAATAGCGATGGAATAGTTACCATGACCATTACTAATATTCCATCTTCTTTGTATGGAGAATTCAATGTTGGAATTATTGGGAATAATGGAATTGAAACAGAGACACGATTTAAAAAATTACGTGTTTTTAGTTCAATTTTTGATCCTATCACTACAGTATCTCCAGTAAGTGGATTTGATGGCATTTCTACACGAGTAAATCTAACTTGGCTATCGAATGTAAATGCAGAGAGTTATACTTTGCAAGTGGCTACAACACCTAATTTTCAGTCAACTTTTGTAAACCAACAAACTTCCGAACTAAATTTTATTGTTTCGGGATTAGCGGAACAAACAATTTACTATTGGAGAGTTATTCCAACTAACAGATGTGGATCTGGAATTTTAGAAAACGCTACAGTAAGTTCATTTAAAACGGGAATACTTACTTGCGGAAATTTATTTACTGCTACTGATTTCTCAAACGCAACTATTGCCAATGTGGCGAATTCTTCTGCAAGTGTTCCTATTGAAATTACAGGAGGTTTGAAAATTGGAGAAATGAGAGTAAATTTAGCTTTAACGCATACTTATATTCAAGACATGACCATATCATTGATAGGTCCAGCAGCTATTGGTAGTCCAACTATCGTTTTGCTAAGAGAAGCTTGCGGTAATAATGATGATATGAATTGTAGATTTATTGATGGAGGACTAAACCCTTCCTGCATAAACGTAATTCCTTCTTTAACTGGGGATGTTAGACCTAATCAGTTTTTATTAAATCTAAACGGACTCATTGCAGACGGAACATGGACCTTGCAAGTTAATGACCCCTATAATGGTGATGGTGGAGTTATTGATAGTTTAAGTATTGAAGTTTGTAATTTAACAACATCCTTAAGTTCAAATGATAATCTTTTAGAATCTTTGAAAGTTTATCCTAATCCATCAAAAGGAATTTTTAATATCGATTTAGCCGGAAGTGTAATAGGTGAAACCACTTTTGAATTATTTGATATTCAAGGAAGAAAAGTAATTTCTAAAGTTTCTTCAAATGCAATTGAAACATTAAATGTTGAAAATTTATCAGACGGAATTTACATGTTAACCATCCAAAATGGAAGTGCTAAAACAACTAAAAAAGTAGTGATTAACAAATAATCAATGCCATAAAAATTAAAAAGGGAGCTCTAAAAGCTCCCTTTTTTTACACATGAGTAATTTCGTCTTCAACTAATAATTCCTCGCGTCTTAATCTTAGAAAAATTTGTGCTACCGCAATTACATCTTTTTCGCAATATTGAATAATTCTATCAATGTCATTTTCAATATAAAAAACATGAGCTACTTCACTTCCGTCGATATCATCTTTTGGAGATGGAATTCCTAATACTTTTGTTAGTAATTTTAGTGACGTAAAATGTTTATAATCGCCAAATTTCCATAACTCTAAAGTGTCTAAATGCGCTACTTCCCAGGGTTTCTTGCCAAATAAATTCAACTTATCTGGAAGAGCAATTCCATTGATAATCATACGGCGAGCAATAAAAGGAATATCAAATTCTTTTGCGTTATGTCCACATAAAACATGCTGAGCTCCGTTGAAATGGGTATTCAATAAATTCGAAAAGTCTTGTAAAATTTTCTTTTCATCACCCCAAAAACTAGTCACACGAAAGTTTCTGATATCAGCTTTATTTACAAAGTACCCTACCGAAATGGTAATGATTTTTCCAAATTCAGCCCAAATTCCAGCTCTTTCATAAAAATCTTCTGCTGAAACTTCATCTTTGCGTTGGTATTGCGTTTTTTGTTCCCAAAGTTGTTGGGTTTCCAAATCTAAACCACGATAATTATTGTACTCTGGAACCGTTTCAATGTCGAGAAATAGAATGTTGTTTAAATTAATTTTTTCAATCATAAGAGTAGTA
>JAHRWO010000198.1 GCA_019105125.1 Flavobacterium sp. | reverse complement strand
TAGATTACCAAATTAGAGTATTAAGACAAAAGTATTAAGAATTAAGACAAGTTCTCAACTTGAAACCTTAAACTTGAAACCAAAAGTAAAATGGAAGATAAAATCAAAATATTAAATGATAAAATCGCTTTAGCCAAATTAGGTGGAGGCGAAAAAAGAATAGCAGCACTTCACGCTAAAAAACGATTAACAGCAAGAGAACGCGTCGAATATTTGTTAGACGAAGGTTCGTTTGAAGAAATCGGAATGTTGGTAACACACCGTACTACCGATTTCGGAATGGAAAAAGAAATCATTTATGGCGATGGAGTAGTAACAGGATACGGAACTATCAACGGAAGATTAGTATACGTTTTTGCTCAAGATTTCACGGTTTTCGGAGGTTCATTATCAGAAACTCATGCCGAGAAAATCTGTAAAGTAATGGATATGGCAATGAAGAATGGTGCTCCAATGATTGGATTAAACGATTCGGGTGGAGCTCGTATTCAGGAAGGGGTTCGTTCCCTTGGTGGATATGCCGATATTTTCTACAGAAATGTTCAAGCTTCTGGAGTAATTCCTCAAATCTCAGCTATTATGGGACCATGTGCTGGTGGAGCGGTTTATTCTCCAGCCATGACCGACTTTACCATGATGGTAGAAAACAACAGTTATATGTTCGTAACGGGACCAAACGTTGTAAAAACCGTTACGAATGAAGAAGTAACTTCAGAAGAGTTAGGTGGAGCTGCGACTCACGCTTCAAAATCAGGGGTATGTCATATTACTTCTCCAAATGGAGTGGAGTGTTTGGAAGATATTAAGCGATTATTGAGTTATATTCCTCAAAATAATAGAGAAACAACTCCTAAATTACCTTATGTACTTCAAGATGAGATTCGAGAACAATTGGATACAGTAGTCCCTGATAGTGCGAACAAACCTTATGATATGCATGAAGTAATCAGTGGAATTATTGATGAAGATTCGTTCTTTGAAATTCACAAAGATTTTGCTGAAAATATTATTGTAGGTTTCGCTCGTTTAGGTGGAAGAAGTATTGGAATTGTTGCCAACCAACCGATGATTTTAGCAGGATGTTTAGATGTGAACAGTTCGATTAAAGCAGCAAGATTTGTTCGTTTTTGCGATTGTTTTAATATTCCTTTATTAGTTTTAGAAGACGTGCCAGGATTTTTACCAGGAACTGACCAAGAATGGAATGGAATTATTACGCACGGAGCAAAATTATTATACGCATTTAGCGAAGCCACAGTACCAAGAGTTACCGTGATCACTCGTAAAGCATACGGTGGTGCTTATGATGTAATGAATTCAAAACATATTGGTGCTGATATGAATTTTGCTTGGCCAAGTGCCGAAATTGCCGTAATGGGAGCAAAAGGCGCATCAGAAATTATCTTCAAAAAAGAAATTAGCGAAGCAGCTGACCCGGTAGCAAAATTAGCAGAAAAAGAAGCAGAATATGCGGAATTATTTGCGAATCCTTACACAGCAGCACAACGTGGTTTTATTGACGAAGTAATTTTACCAAGAGATACACGAAGAAAATTAATAAAAGCGTTTAGTATGCTAGAAAACAAAGTTGTTGACTCGCCAAAACGCAAGCATGGAAATATTCCATTGTAATTAATTTTTGTGTCAAAATTGAAAATGCCCTTGAAAGTTAAAACTTTCAAGGGCATTTTGTATTAACATTTATTAGGTTTTGCTTTTATTTAAAATAACTAAACGTTTCGTTATTTTCAATTTTTAATATAGTTTCATATAGTAATTTGATTACGTTTTCAACGTCTTCTTTGTGAACCATTTCTACTGTTGTATGCATATAACGTAGTGGTAGGGAAATTAATGCAGAGGCAACTCCTCCATTACTATATGCAAATGCATCTGTATCAGTTCCTGTAACACGAGAAGAAGCATGGCGTTGGAATGGAATTTTATTAGTTTCAGCCGTTTCAACAATCAAATCGCGTAATTTATTTTGTACTGCTGGCGCATATGCTATGACCGGACCTCTTCCCATTTTTAGATCGCCTTCTATCTTTTTATCAATCATAGGAGTTGTAGTGTCGTGACAAACATCTGTTACAATTGCAACGTTTGGTTTGATTCTTTGTGTAATCATTTCTGCTCCACGTAAACCAATTTCCTCTTGAACCGAATTTACTATATACAGTCCAAAAGGTAATTTCTTTTTATTTTCTTTCAATAAACGCGCTACTTCGGCAATCATAAAGCCACCCATTCGATTATCAATCGCTCTACAAACAAATTTATCGTTGTTTAGTATTTCAAAATTATCAGGATAGGTTATAACACATCCCACATGTACGCCTAAAGCTTCTACTTCAGCTTTTGAAGCACAACCGCAGTCAATGAAAATATTTTCAATTTTTGCGCTTTCTTCTTTACCACTTCTTCCACGCGTATGAATTGCTGGCCAACCAAAAACGCCTCGAACTATTCCTTTTTTAGTGTGAATATTTACTCGTTTAGAGGGAGCAATTTGATGGTCAGAACCTCCATTTCTAATTACATAGATCAAACCATCATCAGTAATGTAATTTACATACCACGAAATTTCATCGGCATGACCTTCAATAACTACTCTATAAGGAGCGTTTGGATTAATAACGCCAACAGCACTTCCATAAGTATCTGTAATGAAAGTATCCACATATGGTTTTAGATAATCCATCCAAATTTTTTGCCCTTCGCATTCGTGCCCTGTAGGAGAAGCATTATTCAAATAATTTTCCAAGAAAGTCATTGAAGACTTCTTTAATATTGATTTAGTACTCATCTTTTCTAGTTTTTTTGCTAATTTAAAAATAACTATTCAGAGTTTCACATTATTTCGATAATTTTGGTTTATTTTTTGCAATGCGTTAAGAAGTTAAAATCAGATGTTATGTATAAATTGATATGGTGTAGTTTTTTCGTTTGGATGACGACAAGTTCTTTTGCTCAAACAGAATCCGATACGCTGCGAATGACAGCACAAGATTCGTCTATTTTATATTCCGTTGAATTAAAGGAAATAGTTTTTACTCCTAATGGTGTTTTTGCTTCTGATGAAGATAAAAAGGCAAAAATAATTCTAAAGAGAAGGATTTTTAGAGTGTACCCTTATGCAAAACTCACGGCTGAGAAATTAACACAATTAAATGCTACGATGGCCCAATTGAAAACCAATCGTGAGAAAAAGAAATATTTTAAAATTGTGGAGAACTATTTGGAACAAGAATTTGAGCCACGATTAAAAAAACTTTCAAGGAAAGACGGACAAATATTAGTTAAATTAATAAACCGACAAACGGGTAGTACTACATTTGATTTGATAAAAGAATATAAGAGTGGCTGGAAGGCTTTCTGGGCCAATTCAACAGCCTACCTTTTTGATATAAATTTGAAAACACAGTATGAACCTTTTGAAAATAAGGAGGATTATCATATCGAAAGCATTTTGATTGCTGCTTTTAATCAAGGTCAACTCATTAAACAGGAAGCAAAAAAGAATATTGATTTTGATAAGCTTAATGAGTTTTGGATAAGTAAAATGAAAGTCTCACAGGCAAAAGAATCTAAAGATTAAAGGCTTGAAGAAGTTTTGTGCTTTTTTTTAATGCAATTTTTATAAAGAAATCTGACTGCTAAATGCAGAAGTTTTCATGTGATACTGAAATGATTCTACCCAAATGAAAAAAAAAATCCAAATTCAAACGAATTTGGATTTTTTAATTTTATGATTTTGTATATCTTATTTAGCGATATGAACCGCTCTAGTTTCGCGAATAACCGTAATTTTTACTTGTCCTGGATAGGTCATTTCCGTTTGAATATTTTGTGAGATATCAAAAGAAAGATTAGCAGCAGCTTCAT
>JAHRWO010000196.1 GCA_019105125.1 Flavobacterium sp. | reverse complement strand
AATAGCGATTTATTATAATGTTTCAAAGTCACTAATTTCTCAAAAACTGAAACTTATAAAAAATAAGTTATCCAAGCAAAAACTTATCGATGATTTTTGGGATGAATATAATTTAGATGAAAACAAATCACAGCTCAAAATCTATTGGATAAAAATATGATTTGTCCTCATTGTCAACAAGATTTCATAAAAACGCACTTCAATCAAAAGTATTGCAAAAAATGTAGAGTGATTTTAAAAAAAAATCCTAAACATAATTTAACTTCTGATCAAATTAAACAGTTTAATAAATATCTTGGTAAATTTAAGGCTAGAGAAATAGCTGATAAAATTAAGGCTAGTATAACATCAGTCAAACGATATGCAATTACTAAAAGGATTAGTCTTAGGAAACCTCGCTATACACAGCATGAAATCAATGAAGTAATAGAATATTACATAAAACATGGGCTGACAAAAACTAAAATTAAATTTCCAAAAATAAGTCCTCGATCAATTATAGAGCGTAACTATCATATTCCACGACAAATACGCTGGACAAATAATCAAATGATAGAGCTAGCAAAAATGGCTGGCATTATCTCAAGAGAAGCACAAGCAAGGTATTTCAATCGCCCTAATGCCCGTTCAGGATCAATAAAGTCTGTTTGGCTGAAAAAGCTGGTTTGTCGCCAAGCGAATATTAATGGTTTAAATCATAATATTGCTAAATATTTTGTTAAAAAAAATGAAGCCTATATTTCAGTTAAATTTGGTTGTAATAACAAAAATAATAGAAAGCTTCTTTTATGGGTAGATATTATAAAATATCTAAAACCTGATACTCCAACTTATCTAAAAGATGCTTTTTATGTAATGGCAAAATTTCAAAAATGGCTCCATGGTAGACATGTTAGACATAATATTAAACATATGATAAAGGAACGTGAGTATGACTGACAATAAATTGGTAAAGAAAAAAAATTCTGAAATCTTTGACACAAGAAACGTTGTAAAAACTTTAGAATCTCTTATGAATCGAGTAACAAAAGAAGCTTGTAACGCTGACACTGTAAACGCTGCTTGTAACTGTGCTGATCGTATTACATCCATTTTACGTTTACATCTAGATGTGGAAAAGTTACAAAGAATTTTTAAACATAATGAATAATCAATTAATGAAAGGTGAAAAAAAATGGCAAAATCAAAAGAATTAGTTCCAGTTAACAAATTTGATAATTTGTTAAAAGAAGCAAATGCGTATTCGCTATCTGATCTAATACCAGCGCATTTTAAGGGTAAAACTGCAAACTGTATAATTGCTTTAGAATTATCTCGCAACCTGAATCTCCCATTTTTAACCGTCGTGAATGGGATAGATGTTATCCAAGGGAAACCATCATTTAAATCCACATTTTTGGCATCGTTAGTGAATAAAAGTGGTCTTTTTAAAAACTCAATTTTTATTGAATATTCCGGAGAAGGAGACAGTCTTGTAGCTACAGCATCAGCGGAGCGGATTGATGGTCAAAAATGTGTGCAGTCTGTATCGATGGCAATGGCTAAAGCTGAAGGATGGGCGCAGAGAAACCCCAAATATCGCAGCATGCCGCAATTAATGCTTGGATATCGTGCTATAAGTTTTTTTGTGAAACTCTTTTGTCCACAAGTCACTATGGGACTAGCTTCAACAGAGGAAATGATAGATATCGAGCATTCGCAACAACAACAACAACAACCAATTGTAATTGATGAAAATAATAAAACATCTGCGGAACAAATAAAAAATCTTATAGGAGAGGTATTATGATCATGATATAATTTTCTTATACTAATATTTTAGGATTAGGAGATTTTTCATGGAAAAGAAACTTGAAGTACAGGATTATACAACCGTTATCAAAATTATTTATGGGATATTAATTGGTGATCCGCCAGAAGACATGTCCACAAATCAAATGCTTAAAGCGATCATACATAGGCTTACTGATATTTTGATTGACAGGTTGCTTCCTTTTTAAGCTTTTTGCCCCTCATTTAGAGGGGCTTTTTTTTGTACTTGGGTTTAAATTTTTCTTTAGGAGCAGCATCAAATAATGAAATAGGTCTATAAATCGGAACAACTTTATGATAAATGTGATAGATCACATATCCAGTCATGCCCAAATTAGAGAGCATCAAAACAATTAAGATTGCATCGATAACCATTTTTCCCTCGAAATATTTACAAGATGTGCATCTAAATACTTGCCATTTTTATAATAAAACTCTGGGCGTTTCCCAGTAACTTCAAACCCTATTTTTTCAAATATTTTTAGTGCAGGATTTCCATCAAATGTTTCACCCCAGATATTTCTAAAATTAAATGCGTTAAATCCATGCCAGATCAATACTTCCAAAGCTTCGGTTCCTATCCCGTTATGCCAAAACTCAGGCAGAACGTACAGAGAAAATTCCGCTCTTTGATGCAAATGATTTATGTCCGTAAAACCACAAACACCAAATACTTCACAACTACCATGTTTTCGAATCGAAAACATTTTAATTGAAGAATCGGAATTGATTTTACGATACCAATTTTCTTGATCGATATCAGATATCAAAGATGTTTGCCGACACCATTTCCAAATTCTCTCGTCATTTCTAGATGTTCGAAGTAAATCCATAATGCCATTATCGATTGTACTTAAACAAATACTGTAATCATCTTTATAAATTGTCATTCGTAACCTCATGGTTGAACAATGAAGTTAGCAAATCATCAATCGTAACATTTGTTCCTTTGGGCAAATTAAGAATTGTGAGAATGTCATTTGATGTTTTTTGCAAAAACTTGCTATGTTCTTTAATCCGATTCGATCTTTCATAAAATATTTGGTAAAGTTCTTTTTTATTCTCTTCTGTCCACACAAAATTTTTTAACATGTTAACTCCTTACTTTTGATGAAAATGCGGCTGAAAACATTTCGCCCTCTAGTTTAATACTATCAATTCTATTTATTACATATCTCGTATAATCCAATAATTCATCCAA
>JAHRWO010000107.1 GCA_019105125.1 Flavobacterium sp. | reverse complement strand
CAAATACATATGAAAACTTTTAAAATTTTAATCCTATTTTTAGGAATGATGGCCTGCAATGAAACACTAGCACAAAGTAAGTTGAGTGAATGGATGTATATCAGAGGAGACAAACCCGTTATGTTCCAAATAGAAAGAACTAAAGAAGTCGGAAACAAAGTGTATTACAAAATCTACCTAAAACTAAATCCCGAAGGTCCTGGATTTTGCACACATGAATTGTGTTACGGCTATGTAGTTTATCTCCCTATTTACGAATTTGATACTGTAACGAATAAAGGAGTAGCTACAGATCTAAACTTTAAAATCCCGAAAGAGTTCAAAGGAACCTATTTAGTAGGTGAATATTTTGCGGTAAAAAAATCAGAATCTAATGGTATCATTTTATTTTGGGATAACAAAATTAACCTTCCAATGGAGAAAAACGTGGCCACTGGAGAAATAAAAAAGCATCATCCATTCTTATTGGGTTGCGTTGATACAGTGAGAAAAGGTGTAAAATATAGCGATCACTGCAACTTTAAAGGTTTTAACGAATCAAAAGCAATTGAAATCAAATGACATACAAACCCCTACTAGTATTTTTAATAGGATGTATCACTATCGCATTACCCGCTCAGGTATTGAAACCAGGCACCTACAGTTCGTCTGACTTGGGTTACACATATACCGTAGTTATAAAGCATGAGGGAAATAAAATTACGAATACAGAGCCAAATCGAACCAATCATTACAAAAGCAATGGTGGAAATATGTACTATCATGAGGATCCTAGATACGCACATTTCTTCATAAAAGTAATTTCAGACGAAAAGTTTTACGCAGGAAAACAAAACGGAGGGCAACAATTATTTACCTTTCAGGGAGGAAATACGGATGCAGAAGAAGTTTTGCCTTCGGGAGTTGATGATTGTCCTTTATATGATAAATACCTACAATTATCACAAACTGATCATGCGGATGCGCAAGCTTGGGTGTTTTGTGGTGCTGCTGCCATGGCAAAATGTACTTACACAGACAATTTAATGGTGTACCTCAAACCCCTCATAATTGCACTCAAAGGAATTTCGGTAGATAGCTCGCAATGCCCATGCAAAGATGTAATCACCCAAGCGGAATGGAATTCGGTACCTCAAAATTAATGGATATCACTATGAAATTAAAAAAACTACTCTCGATTGTTTGCTTTACTTGTACCATCGTTTTACAGGCACAACAAAGCAAAATTAAATTTGAAAACGTGGTGAGCGAGCAATTTGGAACTCTGCTTGAATCACTTTTAGTAGACGGCAAGATTAATGAAGCAGCTGCTACAGCATATTTAGAAACGATTTTTGGATTTGATGAAACGATTGGACAGCAACTTCAAAGTACTAATTTATCAAAAAAAATAAACGCTTTTCAACCAGGAAACCTATCGACAGATCAAGTAGTAGATCAATTAAACAAGCTGTTACTTACCTTAATCCCTGAGTCACAAAAAGAAGATATGATGAACAACATTCAAAATCAATTGATGTTGAACAATGTGGTAGGTGAAATTAAAAGTGGGCAAGTAGGCATGCATTCTATTAATCTAATCAATGACATAATTCAAAGTAATAGGGAATGGAAAAAAGAACGAATGATGAATGATGAAATTGCAAAAAAACTGGAGGTCATAACCCCAACGCTAAAAAAATTAAATGCTACCAACTCTTCCTACAAGAAGTTACATGTTATTGATGAAGTAGATTCTGGCAACAATTGGATTTCTTCCTATAATCCACCAGAATTAGTTATGACAAGAGATGTAAATAAAATGGAACGTAAAACAACAAACAGCTTAAAATTAGAAAATGGATATGTAACACTACATGACAATTATGGACCGTCAAATACACCTCAGCATTTAATTTTTGATGAGCTAAGATGTTATAAAAATATAGAAAAATTTGACTTTTCTAAAGATTTCTCAATGAATCTACAATTTAAAATAAGTGATGGGTTAGGCACTTTATTGGTAATAAATATAGGCAAAGGCTATAAAATTTTTATTACAAGGAATGTAGGTTCAAAAGGAAATATACAAGTGGGGGTTCAAGATGAATATAGGGTAACGGAAAAATATGGTATACTTAAAAGCAGTGAAAAATTAGATAAAGAAAAGAAAAAACTATCTCGTAATTATGGATATATTGCTGACTATACAATCGGAAATTCTATTTGGTTTTATGATAAAACAAAATTTGATGAAGTATTAAATGTGAATATAACTAAAACAGGTACTGTTTTTACTTTAAAATTCCTTGATTATCCTGTTGAAGTAAAAACAGAGGTCAACTACTTTCCCGACAAATATTATTTAGGTTTCAAAACGGAATCCAAAACCAATAAAGCCACTACCGAAATCCATAGATTAGAACTTAAACATTTATAAAGATGAGAAAAAATATAATTTTAATTTTCACGATTTTATTATCTCTAACAGGCTGGGCACAAGACAAAATCACATTAGATAAAGTACTAAACGAACAATTTGGAACATTACTGGAAACCCTTTTGAAAGATGGGAAAATAGATGAAACCAATGCGAAAACCTATTTAGAAACCGTTTTTGGATATGATGAAGAAGTTAGTAAGTATTTGCAAACGTCCGACTTTGTGAAGCAATTTGGTTCTCTGAAGCAAAGCGGATTTGGTAAAGCATCGACAGACAACCTGATTTCCCAA
>JAHRWO010000036.1 GCA_019105125.1 Flavobacterium sp. | reverse complement strand
CATCCGATTTCAGAAGTTTTAAATGCTTTGATTTCAAACGGATTAGAAATCAATTGCTTTAACGAATTCGATTATTCACCTTACAATTGTTTCAATCAAACCGAAGAATTTGAACCAAATAAATTCCGAATCAAGCACTTGGAAAACAAAATTCCGATGGTGTATTCGCTTTCGGCAACTAAAAAATAATCTTCTATCTTTGCAGCATGCGAATTGATATTATTACCGTTTTACCCGAATTAATGCGAAGTCCGTTTGAGGCTTCAATAATGAAACGCGCCATTCAAAAAGGATTGGTCGAAGTTCATTTTCACAATTTAAGAGATTACACTACGAATAAACAACGAAGTGTAGACGATTATCAATTTGGCGGTGGTGCTGGTATGGTAATGATGGTACAACCTATCGACGATTGTATTTCGAAACTAAAAAGCGAAAGATCCTACGACGAAATCATTTACATGACGCCTGATGGTGAAACCCTAAATCAAAAAATGGCCAATTCCATTTCGATGTACGAAAACATCATGATTTTGTGCGGACATTATAAAGGGGTTGACCAACGTGTGCGTGATATGCACATTACGCGTGAAATTTCGATTGGTGATTATGTATTAAGTGGTGGCGAAATTGGCGCTATTGTTTTTTGCGATGCGATTATTCGATTGATTCCAGGTGTTTTAAGTGATGAAACCTCAGCCTTGACAGATAGTTTTCAAGATAATTTACTATCTCCCCCCATTTATACAAGACCAGCCGAATACAAAGGATTGAAAGTTCCAGAAGTGTTATTGAGCGGAAACTTTGGAAAAATAGAAAAGTGGCGTGAAGAAATGGCGTATGAACATACCAAAAACAGAAGACCAGATTTACTGGAAGAGTAAAATTGACATTTGAAAGAAAATTATCAATTATTAATTGTTAATTATTAAAATTATTTCATAAATTTGCACCCACTTTGAATCAACCTCTGGCGATAGACGTGTATGTTGCTTTGAATCAAACATTTATAATTAAAACTATGTCAAATTTAATTGATTTCGTAAATAACGAATTAGTTGCAAGAAAAGATTTCCCTGAGTTTGGTGCTGGTGATACAATCACTGTGTACTACGAAATTAAAGAGGGTGAAAAAACTAGAACTCAGTTCTTCAAAGGAGTTGTAATCCAAAGAAGAGGTGCTGGAGCTACTGAAACTTTTACAATTCGTAAAATGTCTGGTGCTGTTGGTGTTGAGCGTATCTTCCCAGTTAACATGCCAGCTTTACAAAAAATTGAAGTGAACCAAAGAGGTAAAGTACGTAGAGCTCGTATCTTCTACTTTAGAGATCTTACTGGTAAAAAAGCAAAAATCAAAGAAAGAAGATACAAAAACTAATTTGTACTTTCTCAAGTATAAAAAGCCGCAACATTGTTGTGGCTTTTTTTATTGAATTTTATTCAAGATTTAAGCAAAATCACTCCATTATTTCTTTCAAATTTCCTATATTTGGCAGATTTTACAAATTATATCCAAACAAACACATAACATTCATGTCCAACCAATCTAAAATAATGTATACCATTACGGATGAGGCGCCAATGTTGGCTACACATTCGTTTTTACCTATTGTAAAAGCCTTTACTAAACCTGCTGAAATTGCTATCGAAACTAGAGATATTTCTTTGGCAGGAAGAATTTTAGCTAACTTTCCAGAATTCTTAAAAGAAGATCAAAAAGTAGGTGACGCCCTTACCGAATTAGGACAATTAGCCAATACTCCAGAAGCAAACATTATTAAATTACCAAACATTTCGGCTTCGGTAATTCAATTAAAAGAGGCAATTGCTGAATTACAATCTCAAGGTTTCAATATTCCTAGCTATCCAGAAGAACCTCAAAACGATGCTGAAAAAGAAATCAAAGCAAAATATGCTAAAGTTTTAGGTTCGGCTGTAAATCCAGTATTACGTGAAGGTAACTCAGACAGAAGAGCACCAAAAGCAGTTAAAAACTATGCGAAAGCAAACCCTCACCGTATGGGAACTTGGGCTGCTGATAGCAAAACTGAGGTTGCTCACATGAATTCTGGTGATTTCTATGGAACTGAAACCTCTACTACAGTTGAAAAAGACGGAAAATTTAGAATTGTTTTCAATTCAGACAATGGAGCAACTACGGTTTTAAAAGATTTCTCAAATTTAAAGGCTGGTGAAGTTATTGATAGTTCGGTTATGAACTTGAATGCTTTAAAACAATTCGCAGCAGCTACCATTGCGGATGCTAAAGCGAAAAACGTAATGCTTTCTGCACATTTAAAAGCAACAATGATGAAAGTTTCGGATCCAATTATTTTTGGAGCTATCGTGGAAACATTCTTTGCTGATGTGTATACAAAATATGCTGATTTATTCAAATCATTAGACATCAATCCAAACAACGGATTACAAGATTTATACAACAAAATTGCAGGTATTCCTCAAGAAGCAGAAATCAAACAAGCTATTACAGATGCTTTAGCAAACGGACCACGTGTGGCTATGGTAAATTCAGACAAAGGAATTACGAATTTCCATGTTTCTTCTGACGTAATTGTGGATGCTTCTATGGCCGCTTTAGCTCGTAGTGGAGGAAAAATGTGGAATGCAGAAGGTAAAGAAGAAGATACTATTGCAATTATTCCAGACCGTTCTTATGCTGGTTTCTATGCTGCTTGTATTGAAGAAATGAAGCAAAATGGCGCTTTAGATCCTAAAACAATTGGTTCTGTACCAAACGTTGGATTAATGGCTCAAAAAGCAGAAGAATACGGTTCTCACGATAAAACATTCCAATTAAAAGAAAACGGAACAGTTAACGTAGAAGACGAAAATGGAAACATTTTATTATCTCAAAAAGTAGAAGCGGGTGACATTTTCAGGATGTGTCAAACGAAAGATGCTCCTATTCAAGATTGGGTAAAATTAGCGGTTAACAGAGCGAGATTATCTGATACTCCAGCTATTTTCTGGTTAGATAAAGACAGAGCACACGATAGAGAAATCATCAAAAAAGTTGAGAAATACTTAAAAGATCATGATACTACTGGTTTAGATATTCGCATTATGGATGTGAAAGATGCGATGAAAGAAACCTTACAAATCATTCGTCAAGGAAAAGATGTAATTTCAGTTTCTGGAAACGTATTACGTGATTACTTAACCGACTTATTCCCTATTTTAGAATTAGGAACTTCGGCTAAAATGTTATCAATCGTTCCATTAATGAATGGTGGTGGATTGTTTGAAACAGGCGCAGGTGGATCAGCTCCAAAACACGTAGAACAATTTATTGAAGAAGGCTATTTACGTTGGGACTCATTAGGAGAATTCCTAGCCTTACAAGCTTCTTTAGAGCATTTAGCACAAACACAAAACAACGCAAAAGCTCAAGTTTTAGCAGATACTTTAGACGAAGCAAACGCAAAATTCTTAGCAGAAGACAAATCGCCAGCAAGAAAAGTAGGCGGAATAGACAACAGAGGTTCGCATTTTTACTTGGCATTATATTGGGCTCAAGCACTAGCAAATCAGTCTAAAGATGCAGAATTAAAAGCAACATTTGCTCCTATTGCAGAGGCAATGATTGATAACGAATCTAAAATTGATGCAGAATTAATTGCAGCTCAAGGTAAAGAACAAAAAATTGGTGGTTACTATCATCCAAGTTTTGAACTAACAGAGAAAGCAATGCGTCCGAGTGAAACTTTAAATACTATCTTAGCGCAATTAAACTAAGATTTTAATCCACTCAAAAAAGCGACTTATTTGTTTAAGTCGCTTTTTTTATTTTTTATTTTGTTCTTCTTCTTTAATTACCACAATTGAAGCTTTTATTCCTGTAGTTAAATTCCATTCATTTGAGGTAATTAATTTTCCTGAATCATCAAATACGCTAAATGCAGCCGTATTAGGACCTGAAGTGCCTTGATTTAAGGCGACAAAATCTAATTTATTAAATCCTTCAGAAATATCAATATAATATTCTTTTGGAGCTGCTTCTAAAACTATTTCATTAACTAAAGTTCTATCATTTACTAAAAGACGTACTCTATCTCCATCAGGATATTCGTGGTCCCTACAAACCACTTTAACATACTTGGTCATTACCCTAAATTCTCCCAAAAACTGATTAGAGCGATATTCGGGTTTAATATCTCTGTCTTTGTTATTTAATTTTCGTTTTATTTCTTCTCCAGGATTTTTAAAATCGTTTTTTTGAACTAAAACACTTTCCTCGCCCTTGTCTTTTTTTAAGATAGAGTAACGCTTTAAATAACTATCATCCTTATCCAAAACACTTTTATATGGCAAAGTCACTGTGTTTGACTTAGTCTCGCTTTTAGTAGGTTGCTCTCCCCAATCAATTTTTAGCTTTGCACTTTTGAAAGGATTTTCCTTTTGTGCAAAAATTGGAATAAATTGAAAGAGAAAAAGTAATAAAAGTGATCTGTAAATCATATATAAATATTTGTACGATGTAAATTTATAACAATAAATAATTTTTGTTTACAAATTAACATATGTTTTAAACTATTGCTTATTTTTTTTGTGAAATTTGTAGTACAAAATCCATACCGAAATTATGCGTCTGCAAAAAATTCATATAGTATTCCTATTTTTTTCAATTTTAGGGCTTAGCCAAGAAAAAGTCACTTTGAGTGGTGTAGTTAGTGATGCAAATACCAATGAAACTTTGATAGGCGTTTCTGTGTTTGTACCAGAGTTAAACACAGGTAACTATACCAATGAATATGGTTTCTACTCTATCACAGTTCCCAAAGGTAATTATACAATTCAAATTAGCTATATCGGATTTGAAACCTTAAGAGAAAAAATTGAAATTAACCAAAACACTAAACGAAATTTCAGTCTAAAAGAGAGTAAACTAGAACTTGGCGAAGTAGTCATTACAGAAAACGTTTATAAAACTAGTATCAAAAAACCAGAAATGAGTGTTAATAAACTAGCAATTAACACTATAAAACAAATGCCTGTCTTAATGGGTGAAGTGGATATTATCAAGTCGCTTTTGTTTTTACCTGGCGTTACAAATGCAGGCGAAGGACAATCGGGTTTTAACGTTCGTGGTGGTGGTGCTGATCAAAAT
This sequence comes from Flavobacterium sp., assembly GCA_019105125.1. Lineage (GTDB taxonomy): Bacteria > Bacteroidota > Bacteroidia > Flavobacteriales > Flavobacteriaceae > Flavobacterium. The sequence goes on along the minus strand of JAHRWO010000036.1, from coordinate 4,006 downwards.
TTAGTTCTTTTGGATGAAGCGACATTGTACAATACTTCGCATGTCTTTGGATTTTTTTCTGTTTTTAATGCGGATGCTATCAAAGATTTAAAATTATACAAAGGTGGAATACCTGCTCGGTTTGGAGGTAGAGCTTCTGCGGTGTTAGACGTATATCAAAAAGATGGAAACAGTAATAAATTCAGTATGAATGGCGGAATTGGATTAATTTCGAGTCGTTTATTAGCTGAAGGTCCTATAGTAAAAGACAAAGGTTCATTTTTAATCGCCGGAAGAGGTTCGTATGCCCATCTATTTTTAAAATTATCTGACAATCAAAACTCAGCTTATTTTTACGATTTGAATACCAAACTAAATTACAAACTGAATGAAAACAACAACTTATATCTGTCAGGTTATTTTGGACGTGATATTTTTAGATTAAATGAATCTTTCCGAAATATCTACGGAAACTCTACTCTAAATCTGCGTTGGAACCATTTATTTTCTAATAAACTATTTTCCAACTTATCCCTTATTTATAGCAATTATTACTATGGACTAGATTTAGGTTTCATAGGATTTAATTGGGAATCTACAATTGAAAATTACAATTTGAAATATGATTTCAAATATTATGCTTCCGAAAAAACTAAGTTCAACTTTGGAGCAAATATCACTAAATATGACATTAATCCAGGTACTATAAAACCACTTGATGATACTTCATCAATTAATTTCAGACAATTAGATAAAAAATACGCTGTAGAAAATGGATTATATGCCGATGTAGAACACAACCTTACGGATAAAATTTCGTTTATGGCTGGTTTACGATTCAGTTCTTTTTACAGAATAGGTGCTTCAAACGTTAATTTCTATGAAAATAACCAACCCGTAGTTTTTGATGAAGAACTAAAAATTTATGAAAAAGCTACTCCTATTCGAACAGAATATTTTGGTTCCAACAAAAAAATTGCCGACTATTCTAATTTTGAACCACGTTTTACAATTTCGTATCAAATAAATGAAAACCAATCTGTTAAAGCAGGTTATAATAGAATGGTGCAGTACATGCAATTGGTTTCAAACACGCAATCTCCATCTCCACTAGATGTATGGACTCCTAGCGATAATTACATCAAACCTCAATTAGCCGATCAAGTTTCACTGGGATATTTTAAAAACTTTAAAGATGGTGATTATACTTTAGAGTTAGAAACCTTCTATAAAAAAGTTCAAAATCGAATTGATTACATCGATGGTGCTGACTTAATTGCAAATGAAGCCATAGAACAAGTTATCCTAAACGGAAAAATGCGTTCCTACGGATTAGAACTATTACTTCGTAAAAATGAAGGACGATTAAACGGTTGGGTAGCCTATACTCTCTCAAGGTCTGAACAACAAACCCCAGGAAGAACTCCAAACGAAACCGGAATTAACAATGGCAATTGGTACCGTTCTGCTTATGATAAAACACATAATTTAGCCTTAACTGGAAATTATAAATTAGATAAAAGATGGACTTTGGGTGCTGCTTTTACTCTTCAATCAGGACAACCTGTAACATTTCCTACTGGTAAATATGTTTTTGAAGGCATTACTGTTCCGAGTTACAACTCGCGTAACGAAGATCGTCTTCCTACCTATCATCGTTTGGATGTTTCGGCTACCTTAACTCCTAAAAAATACGAAAACAAGAGGTTTAAAGGTGAATGGGTTTTTGGAATTTACAATTTGTACAGTCGCAATAATGCGGCTTCAATTTCTTTCAGACAAAACGAAGATACTGGTTTTAATGAATCTGTGAAGTTATCCATTTTTGGAATCGTCCCTTCTGTTTCTTATAATTTCAAATTTTAAACGTATGAAAAAGATTTTGTTATGTATATTACTACTATCAACAACAATTTTTACCAGTTGTGAAGAAGTCGTAACTTTAGATTTATCAAATGCTGAACCCAGATTAGTAATCGATGCCGTTATCAAATGGAAAAAAGGAACTTCTGGTGAAAATCAAACCATTAAATTGAGCTTAACCAATGACTTTTACTCTAGCGATATTCTAACAGCAAACGGAGCAATCATCACCATTACCAATAGTTCCAATACCGTATTTAATTTTACCGAAGTGCCAAATACTGGCGAGTATGTATGTTCAAATTTTCAACCAGTAATTGGAGAAACGTATCGCTTAGAAATTCTTTATGATGGTCAGATTTATACTGCAACTAACACTTTATTCGCTACACCATCTATTGAAAATATAACTCAAGAAACGGTTTCAGGATTTGGAGGTGATGAGGAAATTCAAATTAAATATTTCTTTCAAGACAATGGAAATGAAGAGAACTACTATGTCTTAAAAGTAATAAATCCAAACAAACGTATCCCTGAATTTGGTGTCGTTAGTGATGAATTTTTTCAAGGTAATATGATGTTTGGTTTTTACAGCAGTAGCGAACTTGAACCTAACTTACCCTTAGAATTAAATGTACAAGGGGTTTCTAGAGGATATTACAACTATATGAATCAGCTCACAACTATTGCAGGAAGCGGTTCAGGAAATCCTTTTGCAACTCCACCTGCTACAGTTAGAGGAAATATTGTTAACCAAACCAATATCGATAATTATGCGCTAGGTTATTTTCACTTGTCTGAAATTGACACCGTAAATTATTTGGTACAATAAAACCTAATAACAAGTTCAAAATCAAAACCTAAAACTTGAAACCTGAAACAAAAAAATAAAATGTCATCACATCATATTGTACGCGACGATCAAGAACCGGCTTTAATTATTGCTAATGGTGCTGCTTGTAGCGAGGAACTTATCGGACAGTTGTTAGAATGGTCACCTTTAGTGGTGGTTTTGGATTCGGCAATCGAACGTGTTTTAGATCTTGGAATTAAAGTAGACGTTCTCTTAGGTGATTTTGACAGAGGCTTCAACCCCGAATACTATTTGGAAAAACAATATCCGTTAGAAATCGTTTATACTCCTAATCAAGATAAAACCGATTTAGAAAAAGCCTTTGATTACCTCATTGAAAAAGGTCATAAAGCCGTAAATGTAATTTGGGCCACCGGAAAACGTGCCGATCATACCATAACTAACATAACCAACATTGTAGCTTATCGAAACCAATTAAAAATTGTTGTTCTTGACGATCATTCTAAAGTATTTTTATTGCCCAACAAATATGAGAAATGGTATACAGCCAACACTACGCTATCACTTATTCCAATCGGAAAAGTATCAGGTATTACTACAAAAAATTTGTTTTATCCATTACACAATGAAGAATTAACCATCGGATACCGAACAGGAAGTAGCAACCATGTTTCACAAGACGGAATTGTATCAATTGAACATAAAGAAGGTGATTTATTATTGATGGAATGTTGGGATTAACTTTGTAACTTTGTACCTTACATTTTACACTTAGTACTTTAAATGAAATTTCAAGTCGTTTCCGATTACAAACCCACAGGTGACCAACCACAAGCTATTGATAAACTTTCAAAAGGTATTCTCAATGGTGAAAAATACCAAACATTATTAGGTGTTACAGGTTCTGGAAAGACTTTTACCATTGCTAATGTGGTACAAGAAGTGCAAAAACCAACTTTAGTTTTAGCACATAACAAAACGCTTGCAGCTCAATTATACTCGGAATTTAAGCAGTTTTTTCCAAATAATTCGGTACAATATTTCGTTTCTTACTACGACTATTATCAGCCTGAAGCCTTTATTCCAGTTACCGGAACCTATATTGAGAAAGATTTATCGATTAATGATGAATTAGAAAAACTACGATTAAGCACTACTTCTGCCCTACTTTCGGGGCGTAGAGATATTATTGTGATTTCATCGGTTTCGTGTTTGTACGGAATTGGAAATCCAGTTGAGTTTCAAAAAAACGTAATTAATTTGGAAGTAAATCAACAAATTTCACGTACCAAACTATTACATCAACTCGTACAAAGTTTATATTCGAGAACGGAAGCCGAATTTGCTCCT
>JAHRWO010000018.1 GCA_019105125.1 Flavobacterium sp. | reverse complement strand
AATTATTGGGGAGCGATTGAATATCCAACGCATTTTAGAGCGCGCTTCCCGTAATTGGGATGGAGGTTACGCTATGGCTGGTTTATTAGGTCACGGCGATTCATTCGTAATGCGTGATCCTGCTGGAATTCGTCCTGCTTTTTTTTACGAAGATGATGAAATTGTAGTGGTAGCTTCAGAGCGACCAGTAATTCAAACGGTTTTCAATATTCCTTTCGAAAAAGTTCAAGAATTAACACCAGGAAGTGCTATCATCATTAAGAAAAATGGTAAAGTTTCTATTGAAGAAGTTAGAACTCCATTGGTAAAGAAAGCGTGTTCGTTCGAACGTATTTATTTCTCTCGTGGAAGTGATGCCGAAATTTACCAAGAGCGAAAAGAACTAGGAAGATTAATTTTTCCAAGTATTTTAAAAGCCATCGATAACGACACCGACAACACTGTTTTTTCTTATATTCCAAATACAGCAGAAACTTCTTTTTACGGAATGTCCGAAGCAGCTCAGGATTTCTTAAATCAAAGAAAAGCCAAAATGATTATCGAGCAAAAAGATACGTTGACGGAAGACACCTTGAAAGAATTATTATCCGTAAAAATCAGAACGGAGAAAATCGCGATTAAAGATGCCAAACTAAGAACGTTTATTACTGAAGATAGTAGCCGTGATGATTTAGTGGCACACGTTTACGATGTAACTTATGGAGTAGTAAAACCAACCGATAATTTGGTTATTATTGATGATAGTATTGTAAGAGGAACTACTTTAAAACAAAGTATCATTAAAATGATGGATCGTTTGCATCCAAAGAAAATTGTCGTAGTTTCATCAGCACCACAAATTCGTTATCCAGATTGTTACGGAATCGATATGGCGAAATTAGAAGGATTAGTAGCGTTTAGAGCTGCTTTAGAATTACTAAAAGAACGCAACTTATATCATATAGTTGAGGGGGTATATCAAAAGTCAAAAGCACAAGAAGATTTTAAGGATGCTGATGTAGTAAATTATGTTAAAGAAATCTACGCACCTTTCACTGATCAAGAAATTTCAGATAAAATTGCTCAAATGCTAACGCCCGAGGATACAAAAGCTGAGGTGAAAATTATTTATCAAACGGTAGAAGATTTACATAAAGCTTGTCCGAAAAATCTTGGCGATTGGTATTTCACAGGAGATTATCCAACAGATGGAGGAAAACGAGTTGTGAATAGAGCATTCATGAATTTTTATGAAGGAAAAGACGCAAGAGCTTATTAAAATTGTGTTATATCGTATTTTTTTTTTCGTTTAACACTAGTTTTGACAATATTCAGATGAATCCATATTAACTTAGTACTGCCAGAGAATTAGTAGGTTAAATTTTATGGTAGGTTTGGGGGTATAAAAGGTGTGGCTATGCACACCTTTTTTAATTTCGCCCTCCCGTACTTTTTTAAACTTAATTTTTCTTAATAAAGTGCATTTCATCGATTTTTTTATTCGTTTGACAATTTTTTTATGCAAGCATAATATTTAAAATTACTTTAGTATTACCAAAAAATTAGTAGGTTAAGTTTTATGGTAGATTTGGGGCAAAAAGGGTACGAACTTCGTACTCTTTTTTTTGAATTTCATTGTGTGAATTAAATCTATAAAAAATTAAACAAAAAATATTTTTTTTGTTAATTATGTGTGTTTTTAAAAATAAAATTATAATAAATTGGATTTTTAATTTATTTTAGACTTGCCAAAAAATAAGTAGGTTAAGTTTTTATGGTAAATTTGGGGCAAAAAGGGTGGAAGCAATTTCACCTTTTTTAATTTGATTAATTTGTTAACAAAAAAGGTGAGGGTTTTTCAACTCTCACCTTTAGCATTTTTATAAAGATTATTTCAATGCAGAAAAACGCTTTGCAACCTCTGTCCAATTAATTACATTAAAGAATGCTTCAATATAATCTGGACGACGGTTTTGGTAGTGTAAGTAGTAAGCATGTTCCCAAACATCCATTCCTAAGATGGGTTGTCCACCGCAAGCAACACCTGGCATTAATGGGTTGTCTTGGTTTGGAGTAGAACAAACTTCTAATTTTCCATCTTTCACACATAACCAAGCCCATCCTGAACCAAAACGAGTAGCTCCTGCTTTAGCAAATTCAGCTTTAAAAGCGTCAAATGAACCAAAAGCCGCGTCAATTGCAGTAGCTAATTCACCTGTTGGTAAACCACCACCGTTTGGCGACATAATTTCCCAAAACATAGTGTGATTATAATGTCCACCACCATTGTTACGAACTGGCATATTGTTCATGTCCAAATTTTTCATCAAATCTTCAATAGATTTTCCTTCTAAATCTGTTCCAGCAATTGCAGCGTTTAAGTTGGTAACGTATGCATTGTGGTGCTTAGAATGGTGGATTTCCATTGTTCTCGCGTCAATATGTGGTTCTAATGCATCGTAAGCATAAGGTAATTGTGGTAATTCAAAAGCCATAATATTTAATTTTTAGATTAATAATATTTTCACCAAATTTACAAATTAAACTTCGGATTCAAAAATAGATAGTTTTTATACCACTATTATTAAGATAAATATAACATTTGAAAACAACCGCTTTCACCATATACGACGCTTCGGCTGGCTCCGGAAAAACCTATACGTTAACGAAAGAATATTTAAAAATTCTTTTCTTGGCGACGAATGATGATGCCTATCGAAAAATTCTAGCCATTACGTTTACCAACAAAGCGGTAGAAGAAATGAAAACCCGAATAGTTTCGAGTTTGTACCAATTTTCATTGGATAATACGTCCGATAAAGCAATGGAGTTGCTAAAAGATGTTGCTTCGGAAACCAAATTAAGCATCGC
>JAHRWO010000326.1 GCA_019105125.1 Flavobacterium sp. | reverse complement strand
CGAAATGGTCGCGATCTAAGATTTTTTGGGCGCGTTTTAAATCGAATTTATCTTTGGTATATTCGTTCCAAGGTAATTCTAAAAACAGTTCAATATAATTGCGTTGCACCCCAAAATCAGGTGAATTGGGATTGGTACGTTGCAATTTAGAAACCTCTTTTTCAAAATGTTGGGCTACTTTATCATCCCATTTTTTGGTTTTCGCTTTCTGACGCATTTCTTCAATTTCAGCTTCATAGGAAACGCCACCCAATTCTTCTTGAATGGTTTTCATTTGTTGCTGCAAGAAATATTCGCGCTGTTGTTGGTCTAAATCAAAACGCACTTTAGACTGAATATCGTTGCGAACTTCTAATTTTTGAAGTTCTAAATTCATATAACGTAAAGTCTCTAATGCTCTGTCTTTTAAATTTGGAATTGACAGCAATTCTTGTTTTTCTTCAACCGAAAGATTCATGTTAGAAGAAACAAAATTGATTAAAAACGGATTGCTTTCAATATTTTTAATAGCAAAAGTAGCTTCTGTTGGGATGTTTGGACTTTCCTTGATAATTTGGATAGCCAGTTCCTTAATTGACTCTACAATCGCTTTGAATTCAACGTTTTTAGTATCAGGACGTTCTTCTGGAACTTCTTTAATTGTTGCTCTCAAATAAGGTTCTTCCTGGGTAAAACTTTCAATTTCGAAACGTTTTTTCCCTTGAAGAATTACAGTAGTATTTCCATCAGGCATTTTTAAAACTCGCATGATACGGGCTACTGTTCCAATATGATGGACGTCATTTGGAGAAGGTTCTTCTACATTTTCATCAATTTGAGCTACGACACCAATAATTTTACCTTTGGCGTTAGCATCATTAATTAATTTAATCGATTTATCTCTTCCGGCAGTAATTGGAATTACAACTCCTGGAAATAAAACGGTATTTCGTAAAGGCAAAATGGCAATATCTTCGGGCAAAGCCTCGTTGTTCATTTCTTCTTCGTCTTCAGGCGTCATTAACGGAATCAATTCCGCATCTGGATCCATTTCTTGAAGTGACAAATTGTCAAGCGCTAGTATTTTTTGATTCGGCATAATAATATATCTGGTCTTTTTGTCAGTAATAATCATTTGAAATACCATTCAAAGATACGCAGAAAAGCGTTATTTTATTGATAATCAAATCATAAAACAATTCTAAATAGCAATTTCAAAGGATATAGGTCAAGATGTATGCCAATAAATTACTTTTTTGGAACTCGTAATAATAAAAGTAATCCCACAACAAAAAATAAGATTAAAAATAAGATAGCATTTTGAATTTTACCTGTAACATCAGCGATATAACCGTAGGTAAACATTCCGATTACGATACCAATTTTCTCCGCTACATCATAAAAACTAAAGAAAGATGTTGTATCAACCGTATTTTCTGGTATGAATTTAGAGTACGTTGATCGTGATAAAGACTGAACCCCTCCCATGACCAATCCAACGAAAGCAGCTGCAATATAAAAATCGTTTGGAGTGATTACGAAATAAGCATAAGTACAAATTAAAATCCAACAGAAATTAATAAAAATCAACACTTTAATATTACCAAATTTTGCTGAAGCTTTTGAGGTTAACCAAGCACCTAAAACGGCAATTAATTGGATTAATAAAATACTTACTATCAAACCCATTGTTCGTTTGCTATCGCTTCCCCATTGCACTTCTTTTTCTCCAAAATAAGCCGCCACAATCATAATGGTTTGAACGGCCATACTGTAAACAAAGAAAGCAGCTAAATAACGTCGTAAAGGTTTTAATTCTTTCAACTGATGCCAAACTTTTCGCAACTCTTTAAAACCATTGAAAAGCACATTTCTGTGGAGTTTATTTGAGTTTTTGTTATCGGGCAAGTAGTAATAGGTATACTGACTAAATCCTATCCACCAAAATCCAACTAAAAGAAACGAATATTGCATCATTTGCAACTTTTGGCCATCCTCTACCGACATTACCATTGCTAAACAAATTAGCAATAAAATAACGCTTCCCACATATCCTAAGCTAAATCCTTTTGCACTGATTTTATCTTGTTGTTCTTTGTGAGCAATATCGGGTAAATAGGAATTGTAGAAAACTAAACTTCCCCAAAAACCGATTAAAGCCAATAAATAAGAAACTAAACTTAAAACAACAGTATCTAATGAGAAAAAGTATAAACTCATACAAGAAATAGCTCCTACATAACAGAAAAGTTTTAAGAAAAACTTCTTATTTCCTAAGTAATCGGCAATTCCTGATAATAATGGCGATATAAAAGCAATGATTAAAAAACCTAATGCTGTAACATAACTTATCAAAGCTTCACTCCGAATTGAAATTCCAAACAATGCAATTTCTTCAATATTTTTTTGGCGAAATAAAGCTCCATAATATAAAGGAAAAATAGTAGATGAAATTACCAAAGCATAAACGGAATTAGCCCAATCATAAAAAGCCCAAGCGTTTAGAAGTTTTGAATCTCCTTTTTGAAGTTGTTGCATAGTAATTATTTTAAAATAAAAATCCCGACAATGTCGGGATTCAAATATAAAAGTATTTTTTTAATTATTTAAAAGTTACTCCAAACTTAGCAGCCTCGGCTTTTGCTTGTGGAACTAAAGCGGTTAACTCTTTAATACGTGTTTCATTACTTGGATGTGTGCTTAAAATTTGTGGTGGCGCTTGACCTCCTGAATTAGCTGACATACGTTCCCAAACTTTTACGGCGTTAATAGGGTCATAACCTGCAATTGCCATTAATGTTAATCCAATCATATCTGCTTCACTTTCATGAGCTCTACTAAAAGGCAACATACCTCCTACTTGAGTTCCGATACCATAAGCTTGCATTATAAGAGCTTGAGTTTTTGGATCTTTATCACCAATAGCCACTTGAGTTCCTAGAGCTCCCAATTGTTGCAAAAGTCCCGCACTCATTCTTTGTTGGCCATGATTTGCTAATGCATGAGCTACTTCGTGACCCATGACTGCTGCAATTCCGGCATCATCTTTGCAAATAGGCAAAATTCCGGTGTAGAATACTATTTTTCCGCCTGGCATACACCATGCATTAACTTCTTTACTGTCTACCAATTTATACTCCCATGCATATCCTTCTAAGTAGCCTGCATGCCCATTTGCTGTTAGCCATCGTTCTGAAGCGGTTTTGATTTTTGTCCCAATTGTTTCAATTCTTTTTGCATCAGTTGTACCAGAAATAACTTTGTTTTCAGATAAAAATTGACTGTATTGTTGAAACGCAGTTGGAAAAATTTGACTATTTGGAACCAAAGCCATAGTGCTTTTTCCAGTAAATGGATTTTTAGCACATGATACTACGAGTATCAAGATAGCAAAAGCAATAAATTTAAATTTAAAATTCATGAGTGAAAATTTTTTACAAAAATACAATTTTATAGTTTAACAATTTATCCTAAAACAAATTTTGTACCAATACAAACCGGAAACAATTTATAATTTAACTTTATTTTATAATCCCCATTTTACTTCCTCGTTTACATAAATTGTAACTTGCGCAAAATTTTTTGAACATGTCTAAAAAGAAACAAAAACAATCGCAAGTTATTGAAATACCTCAACCTATTTTGTATACAGCTAAATTTTTACAAGCTATTTCATCAAGTCTAACAACTAAATTTGCGGCTAAACTTTTTACAACTCCCATTCGCCATAAATTACCAAAACGTGAATTACATATGGAACGCGAAAGTGTTCAAAAAAGTATTATGGTTCCAACCATAAATAAAGAAATCGTAGTATATGAATATGGCAAAAGCGATAAAAAGGTACTTTTAGTTCATGGTTGGTCTGGTAGAGGAACGCAATTGGTTAAAATTGCGGACGAACTACTAAAAATGGGCTATATGACGATTAGTTTTGATGCGCCAGCTCATGGAAAATCAAAAGGTAATTATTCGATAATGACCGAATTTATTGCTTCGATTTTAGAATTGGAAAAACAATATGGTTCGTTTGAATATGCGATTGGACATTCGCTCGGTGGTATGTCTGTTTTAAATGCGATTAAACAAAATTTGAATGTTAAAAAAGCGGTTACCATTGGAGCTGGAGATATTATTCAAGACATCATTGATGATTTTATTAAAAAATTACAATTAAAACCCGAATACGGAATCAAATTACGAGATCATTTCG
>JAHRWO010000319.1 GCA_019105125.1 Flavobacterium sp. | reverse complement strand
ACCATTAATAGGAATGGGTTATGAAATGACAACTGACACTAAAGAGCGCACACGATTAATGGGAATTGCTAATAGTGTTGGTCAAGTTTCGTGGATGATTGTACCTTTATTTTGGGTGTTAATAGCGAATAAAGATTTATTTGATAGTCAAGCTGATGGTGTAAGAACACTTTCTATTTTTGTTGGATTTGCTTGTTTATTTTTTGGGATTTTACCCGCTATTTTTTGCAAAGAATTGGATGTTTCTGATGCTAAAAGCAAAGCCAATTTAACTATGAAAGATTTGACTGTAAATATGAAAATCTTATGGTTAAACATGAAAAACATGACCAAAAACAATCCATTTATGCGATTGTGTGGAGCTACATTTTTAGTTTTTAACGGATTTCAAATGGTGGCTTCTTTCAGTTATTTTATTATTGTTTTTTATATGTACAAAGGAAGTTATGAAATGGCAGGAACAGTTCCGGCAATATTCTCAATTTTAGGAGCCTTTGTAACTGCAGTTTTAATTATTCCGATTGTTTCTTGGATGGCAAATCGATATGGAAAAAGAAATGCATTTATAATATCAACATTTATTTCAATAATTGGATACATTTTGAAATGGTGGGGATTTGTTATTGTTGATGAAAATACAGCTGTACTTTTTAATGATGTTGTTTTACAAATTGGAGTAGTTAAATTTTCTTTAGAAATGCCAATCATTTTATTGCTTCCAATTCCTTTTATGGCTTTTGGATTAGGAGGATTGTTTACTTTAATGATGAGTATGACCGCTGATGTTTGTGATTTAGATGAGTTAAGAAATGGTTTGCCTAGACGAGAGGGAACGTTTGGTGCTATGTATTGGTGGATGGTAAAAATTGGTCAATCAATTGCATTAGCATTAGGTGGTTTAGTTCTATCAATGGTAGGTTTTGATGCAGGAAACACAACACAATCTTTTGAAACAATGAATCAACTAAGAATTGCAGATATCATAATTCCATCAGTTACTGCTGCTTTAGCGGTTTTAATCATGTGGAATTATAACTTAAATGAAGATAGAGTAAGTAGAATTAAGAAAGAGTTAGAAGAAAGAAGAGCTTTAAAAAATCAATCAAACTCATAAATTATGTCATTCAGAACCGATTATATTTTACATGCCCAACATTTTGATGCTACTCAAGTAGTCTTCAATAATGGCTTTGATTTTACAGCGCATTCTCCTGAAGATATTCGAACTTTATTTTCAAAGGTTTTACTAAGTGGTATGCACGGACTTTGTTTTAGCATGTACGAAGACGGACAAAAACCGGGTGATCATATTTCAGAAGAGCAGGTGAGAAGACGATTGAAAATCATGGCGCCTTATACCCAATGGGTGCGTTCTTTTTCGTGTATTGAAGGAAATGAATTTGTTCCAAAAATCGCTCGTGAATTAGGCATGAAAACACTAGTAGGTGCTTGGTTAGGTGATGATGCCGAAAAAAATGAAAAAGAAATCGAAGCTTTAATTCAGTTAGCAAAAGATGGATTTGTAGATATTGCCGCTGTAGGTAACGAAGTGATGTATAGAAAAGACTTAACCGAAGAGGAACTTATAGCTTTCATAAAAAGAGTGCGAGAAGCAATTCCAGCCCATATTCCTGTAGGTTATGTTGATGCTTATTATGAATTCACCATTAAACCAAGAATCACCGAAGCTTGTGATGTGATATTGACCAATTGTTATCCGTATTGGGAAGGTACTAATCAAGAGTATGCTTTGTCGCACATGAAGAGTATGTATCATCAAGCCAAGGCTGCCGCAAATGGTAAAAAAGTAATTATCACCGAAACGGGTTGGCCAAGTCAAGGAGAAAGTTTCAAAGATTCGCATCCTTCTGAAGAAAATGCCATGAAGTATTTTATTAATTCTCAATTGTGGTCCAAAGAAGAGAATATTGAAATGTTTTATTTTGCCTCTTTTGATGAGTCTTGGAAAGTAGGACCCGAAGGTGAAGTTGGAGCTCACTGGGGTATTTGGGATAAAAAGGAACAGTTAAAGTTTTAAAATTCACTCGCTAATACTTGGCTTTATAAGGTCGTGGATTACATTTTATTGTGTTTCACATGTTAAATTTTTAAAGAAAATTTGTTTTTTAATTAAATTTTATGTTAAATTTGAACTAATTAATCTTTAAAACAGAATTGCCTATTACAAAAATTACTTTTTAGAATCAGAGACTTAAATTAACTAAAAGGTATTGTTATGGCTAATCTTGTACTTCCTGATGCAGTTTTGGTGAAGAATTATATAAGCGGAGATGAGTCTGCTTTAGCTTCATTGATTGAAAGACATCAATCAAAAATATACGGATTTATTTATTCCAAAATAAACGACAGAGATTTATCGGATGATATTTTTCAAGATACCTTTATTAAGGTAATCAAAACCTTAAAATCACAATCGTATAATGAAGAAGGTAAATTTTTGCCTTGGGTAATGCGTATTGCTCATAATTTGGTAGTAGACCATTTTAGAAAAGCAAAGAAAATGCCTTACCAACGTGAGACAGAAGAATATTCGATTTTCAACTACATGACAGACAATAGTTTGAATATAGAAGGACAAATTATATCCGAACAAGTGGAATCTGATTTGGCTAAGTTGTTAGATGAACTTCCTGCTGATCAAAAAGAAGTTTTGGTAATGCGAATGTATCAAGACCTAAGTTTTAAGGAAATAGCCGATTTAACAGGTGTTAGTATCAATACGGCTTTAGGGAGAATGCGTTACGCTTTACTGAATTTGAGAAAAATTATTGAAAAAAATCAAATTATTTTGACCAACTAATACTAAAAGTAAAATTTTGTCGTTATTGAGATATAAACCAAATCATAATAAATGGCAAAACTTTACTCTAAGAAAAAATTAGCGACTCAAAAAATGAAACCTAAAAAAGAAACGATTTCGTTTTTACTCAATTATTCAAAAGCATTGAGTATTCATAAAGTGGGAACTTCAAGTTTTGAAATTATCGCTAATTAAGGAAAATGCCTCAAAGAGATTTGAGGCATTTTTTTATTTTCTTAAGATTTTTTCCATTGCTTTACCTTTGGCTAATTCGTCAATTAATTTATCCAAATAGCGTACTTTTTTCATCAACGGGTCTTCAATTTCTTCGATGCGATAACCGCAAATTACACCCTTAATTTTAGAAACGTTTTCGTTTAATTGAGGTGCTTGCTCAAAAAAAGTTTCAAAATCTACTTTTGTGTCAATTTGGTTTTGAAGGCTTTCAAGTGTGTAACCAGTCAACCAACAAATAATTTCATCAACTTCCGCTTTAGTACGATTTTTTTTCTCTGCTTTGTTTATGTAGTGTGGGTAAACACCAGCAAAGATCATATGATTTATACTTCTTGATGCCATTTATTTTTTAATTTCATTAATTACACTCTTTCTACCAATCGTTCTCGTAATAATATCTTTCTCTAAATTCCATCCTCGAGCAGGAGAATATTCTCTTCCGTACCAAATTATTTGTAAGTGTAAATCGTTCCAACATTCCTCTGGGAAAATACGTTTCGCATCTTTCTCGGTTTGTTGCACGTTTTTGCCGTTAGTAAAACCCCAACGATACATCAATCGATGAATGTGCGTATCTACAGGAAAAGCCGGAACTCCAAAAGCTTGACTCATGACTACACTCGCCGTTTTATGCCCTACAGCTGGTAAGGCTTCTAAAGCTTCAAAACTTTGTGGTACTTCACCATTGTGTTTCTCAATTAGAATTTCTGATAAGCCGTGAATTCCTTTTGATTTCATTGGTGATAATCCACATGGACGAATGATTTCCTTGATTTCTTCTACACTCATTTTGACCATATCATACGGATTATCTGCTTTTGCAAATAGGAGTGGAGTAATTTGATTCACGCGAACATCCGTACATTGTGCAGAAAGTAACACAGCAATTAGTAAAGTATAAGGGTCTTTATGGTCTAATGGAATAGGAATTTCAGGATATAATTCATTTAACGTATTTATAACAAATGTTACCTTCTCGCTTTTGGTCATTTTTAACTAAATTTGATTCGTAAAGTTATAAAGTAAAAGCGCAATATCAAAATTCAATTTCATTGATGAGTTCTTTTTCTTTTAACCTTATCAACTTTTAATCTTTTAAACCATAAAAATATGACAACATTAAAAGCAGGTGATATAGCACCCAATTTTTCAGGTTTAGACCAAAATGGAACTTCACATAAATTAGCCGATTACAAAGGGAAGAAATTAGTAGTTTTCTTTTATCCAAAGGCAAGTACACCAGGCTGTACAGCAGAAGCTTGTGATTTAAGAGATAATTTTGAAAAATTCAAGGCTAATAATTATGCTCTATTAGGCGTAAGTGCCGACAGCGCTAAAGCACAAGCTAAATTTATTGAAAAATATGAGTTGCCATTTCCGTTATTAGCCGATGAAGATAAATCAGTGATTCAAGCTTTTGGCGTTTGGGGACCTAAGAAATTCATGGGAAAAGAATACGATGGTATTCACAGAACCACTTTTGTAATTGATGAAAACGGAATTATTGAAGAAGTTATTTCAGATGTAAAAACAAAAGCACATGCTGCTCAGATTTTAAAATAAAAAAAAGCTCGAAGGTTTACTTCGAGCTTTTAATTTATATTCTAAAAATTCCTCCAACGGTTAAGATTCTTTGTAAGAACCAAAAATTTTGTTCGGCTGAATCTGCTTTATCTTGTGTGGTTCTGATGTTGTTCATTTCTATGAAACCTCCTTTTAATTCGGTTTGAATGAAGAAATGTTTAAAGAAAGTAACATTTAGACCTACTTTTGCTGATAAGCCATATCCTGCAATATTAAATTCGTCGTAACGATCTTTACCTAGAAGGGTTGTATTCGTTTTTGGATATAAAAATCCAGCACCAAGACCTTCTGTAATATTTACTTGAATTTTATCCGTATTGTTAATTCTGAAAAGTTTAGAAATATCATCTACACGAGAAATTTCAGTGTTTACATAATTTAATCCGTCGGTGTGTTCAAACAATAAGAAATCCTCATCTAATGTTAACTGTCCATCGGCAGGATTTTCATTGTAAGAACCCGCATTTGGATAATAACCAGAATAATTAACTCTACGGTCATTATACATTACATATTTCATGTGGTCAAATCCGATAGAAATGTTATAGTGATCTGAAATGAAATACCCAATTCGTAAATTGGTTTGAGGTATAGTCATTCGTAACGGATTAAAATAATCTAGATGAAATCCTTTTGGTTTATCGTGCGCTTCCACGTCATACAAGGTAAAATCATAATCGGCACCTTTAAATCGGATGTCTGATTTAGAATACGATTCGCGGTTTCCACCCCAAAAAATATAGAATTTTCCTTTGTTTCGAGCTGTGTATTTTTCAGGATTTTCGACTGTTTCTTGCGAAAAGGTGTACTGTGAAAAAACACAAAAAGTTAGTACAGCCATTAAAAATGGATGTTTCATTTTGAAGTTAAAAAAATAAAATTAGAATTGATTAATCGTTTTACGGATGGCAACAAGTTTGGTCATTAAACCTTCAAAGTAATCTAAATGTAACATGTTAGCGCCATCACTTTTGGCATTTGCGGGGTCAAAATGAGTTTCGATAAAAATTCCGTCTACACCAACAGCAATACCTGCTTTTGCAATGGTTTCAATCATGTCTGGACGACCACCTGTAACTCCTGTCATTTGATTTGGCTGTTGTAACGAATGCGTAACATCTAAAACCGTAGTGGCATATTGTTGCATCGTTGGAATTCCTCTGAAATCTACAATCATATCTTGGTAACCAAACATAGTTCCTCTATCAGTAACCATAACGTTTTGGTTGTTGCTATCTAATACTTTTTGAACCGCATGTTTCATGCTTTCAGGACTCATGAATTGTCCTTTTTTCAAGTTTACGGTTTTTCCAGTATTGGCCGCAGCAACTACTAAATCCGTTTGACGAACTAAAAACGCAGGAATTTGTAATACATCAACGTATTCAGCTGCCATTGCGGCATCTTCGTTGGTGTGAATGTCAGTAACGGTTGGTACACCAAACTCTCTAGAAACTTTTTGAAGAATTTTTAAAGCTTTTTCATCTCCAATTCCAGTAAAACTATCTACTCTAGATCGGTTTGCTTTTTTGAAAGAACCTTTAAAAACGTAAGGGATTTGTAATTTATCAGTAACTGAAACAATTTTCTCTGCAATGCGCATTGCCATTTCTTCGCCTTCAATGGCACATGGACCTGCTAATAAGAAAAAGTTTCCGCTATCGGTATGTTTTATTTGTGGGATGTTTTGTAAATTCATTTGTGTTGATTTTGAAGTGGCAAAGATAAAAAGAAAAACCTTTCAAACAGCGGTTCAAAAGGTTACAAATGTTACATATAATTAAAAAAGATTTAATTATTACTTGAAACAGGTTTTTTGATGGCAAATCCTTTCGGACATAAAATTTTTCCTTTTTCAAAAATATTGAAGTACAAGGTGATTTTTTTAGAACTTCCTTCAAAAGAAACTTCATAAATACCAATAGTTCCAGCTCCCATCAAACTGTTTTTTGAGGGAAACGGACAACAAGTATCTACTTTTTTGTAGCTTATTTTTTCACCATTCGGACCTTCTAATCCATTAAAATAATACTCGATATTGATTTCTTCTTGTTTTTCGTGTATAAATCCAATGTTGATAGGATAATCTGGGTCGTAACCATATTTATTATCTGAGGCATATTCTG
>JAHRWO010000308.1 GCA_019105125.1 Flavobacterium sp. | reverse complement strand
TGAATCAAGTGCATTCAAATTTTTTAATTCTTTTGAATCAAATTCAGAATTTAAATCAAATTTTGGTAAATCATAATGCAAAATATAATTTACAGCTCTATCAAATCCTAAAAATTCTCTATAAACTTTACGATTAAGTACTATTGCATTATGATTTTTAAAATCTTTAAAATAAAGATCAATCTCTTTCTTATATTCAAGATTCTCTGATTGATTTAATATTGGATAATCTGATAAATACTGAATTACATTTAATAATTCAATTCTTTCATCAGTGTAAATTTTTAGTTTCTTTGTTTGCCCAAAAGAAAATGAAAAAACTAAAATTAAACTTATTGTTATAAATGTTCTTAAATTCATGACTTCTTTTTCAAATTAAAATTATCTAAATTGATAGTTCTCAAATCAAACCACCTTCTCTGCTTCAAACAACAACTTAATATTCTCGTACGAGTTCTCTAATAAAAACTTAATATTCTTTGGATTTACCCATTCCACACGTTCAATGCCTTCATCAGCTTGACCTTGTGGTATGCCTTCGTATTTGGTGCGCATTTCAAACCATTGCGTAATTTTTAGTTTGTAGCGACCATTGCGTTTGAAAATATGATAGGTTCTTTGTAGTTTTTCGGTGATAGCTAATCCGGTAACGCCGGTTTCTTCCTCTACTTCTCGGATAGCGGTTTCTTCAATGGTTTCAGTTTTCTCCATTCCACCTTTTGGTAAATCCCATTTGCCGTTTCTGAAAATAAAAAGCACATCGCCGTCTTTGTTGTAAACCAATCCACCACCTGCTTTTTCAACGGGTAATTTCGCACGAAGCGTTTTCATTATCAATTTTTCATCGGGATGATACAGAAAGGCTTTCTGAATTTTATTCTGAAAAATTTTAACGATTAACTTTTTGATATCAACACTTTCCAATAAAAAAAGTTTGAAATCGGTTTCTTTTTGAACCTGATTTGTCAAAAAAAGTGGCTTATCGTTCACAAAAACTTTATACATTTGCAATATGATTTTTAATAACAACACAGCACAACAAACAGCCGAATTGCTTTTACAAATAAACGCAATTAAATTAAATTCTAAAAATCCTTTTACGTGGGCTTCAGGCTGGAAGTCTCCGATTTATTGTGATAACCGCATAATCCTTTCATTTCCAGCGGTTAGAAACTATGTGCGCGATGAATTTGCAAAACATATTGAAGACAAATTTGGTAAACCAGATGTGATTGCAGGCGTTGCAACAGGTGCTATTGGTATCGGAATTCTAGTTGCCGAAGCCATGGGATTACCATTCGTATACGTTCGTCCAGAACCAAAAAAACACGGAAGACAAAACCAAGTAGAAGGCTTCTTACAAAAAGGACAAAACGTAGTAGTAGTTGAAGATTTGATTTCGACTGGCGGAAGCAGTTTGTTAGCCGTTGAAGCATTACGCAACGAAGGTGCTAATGTAAAAGGAATGGCAGCTATTTTTACCTATGGCTTCCCAATTTCAAAAGAACGTTTTGAAGCGGCAAATGTGGATGTTTTTACACTAAGTAATTACGAAAACTTATTACAAAAAGCGGTTGACAAACAATATGTTTCAGAAAATGAATTGGAAACATTGAGCGCTTGGAACGCTAATCCTTCTGAATGGAATGTAGAAGTTTAAATCACACTCAATATACTATCAACAATAAACAAAAAAATATGAACTTAGAAAGTCCAAAAGTAAACGTAGCAAAATCGGCTGAATATTTATTCAACGCTTTGAACGACGTAAAGAATTTCGAGAAATTAATGCCTGAAAATATCGCAAAATTTGAAGTAATCGACGAAAATTGCTTTGAATTCGGCTTAAAAGGAATGCCCGAAATTAAATTGGTTAAAAAAGGGGGAACTCCAAATTCGCAGATCGTTTTAGGAGCAGCTTCAAGTAAATTACCTTTTACCTTAACTGGAAACTTAAACGCAATTGATGCTGATAACACAGAAGTGCAACTAGCTTTTGAAGGTGATTTCAACCCAATGATGGCAATGATGATCAAAGGACCAATCACCAAATTCATTGAGACATTAGCTCAGAATATGGGGAAATTATAGTTTCCTGAATACTTTAGAACACGAATTGCATGATTTAATTTATGTGATTCGTGTTTTTTTATTGATTCTTGTCATCCTGAACTTGTTTCAGGATCTTTTCTTATATTCTTGAGATGCTGAAACAAGTTCAGCATGACAGAAGTTTTATTTACACAGTTTTCAAAGCCTCAACCAGCAAATCAATATCTTCTTTCGTATTAAAATGACTGAATGAGATGCGTAAACTTGGTTTTTTTGTCTCTTCTGGTGATAAAAACTCGGCTAAAACGTGTGATGGTTTTACACTTCCACTTTGGCAAGCACTTCCGCGTGAAACCGCTATTCCTTTCATATCCAAAGCGAATAATAACATAGAAGTCTTTTCTTCCGATAAAGGCAATTGGACATTTAAAAGGTTATAAAACGTATTTTCTCCGTTAATTTTAACTTCTGGAAATACTTTTTTTAATTCTGAAAAGCAATAATTTTTTAAATCGGAAATGTAATTGGTATCGTTTTCTAAATTCGCGCAAGCTAATTCTAATGCTTTTGCCATTCCTACAACTTGATGTACGGCTTCGGTTCCAGCACGCATGCCTTTTTCTTGCTCGCCACCAAAAATTATGGGTTGTATCATGGAATTCTTTTTGATATAAGCAAAACCTACTCCTTTTGGACCATGAAA
>JAHRWO010000225.1 GCA_019105125.1 Flavobacterium sp. | reverse complement strand
TAGCTATTGGTTTATCATTACAAGGTTCACTTTCAAATTTTGCTGGAGGAATTTTAATTATTTTGTTCAAACCGTTTAGGATTGGAGACTTTATAGAAGCACAAGGGGCTTTAGGAACGGTAAAAGACATCAAAATATTTTCAACCGTGATTACTTCTCCCGATAACAAACAAATAGTAATCCCAAATGCTGCCCTATCAAATGGAGTCATTATCAATTATACAGTAAACGGAATTAGAAGAGTTGATTTAATAATTTCTGTAGATTATGGAACTGATTTACAATTAGCCAAAACAACCTTAGAAAACATTTTAAAATCGATTCCAGAAGTTTTACCTGAACCTGAAGCTGCTGTTTTTATCAATAATTTAGCAACAAGTTCTATTGATTTTGCTGTTAGACCTTTTACGAAAAATGAACATTATTGGAAAGTAAAATCTGATGTTTTAGAAAAAACCAAGAAAACATTTGATGATTTAGGTATTGAAATTCCATACCCACATCAAGTTGAAATTCACAAAGAATAAATTACTTAGTTAAAACAAAATCTTTCAAATAATAAGGTTCAAAATAAGCGACATCAACAAAGTCGCTTATTTTGTACTTCTCAAATGACAATTTGCTCATTTCTTTAGCCGATGGAAAAATCACATCAGAATGAAAAACAAATCTTTCATGAGTTAGTGTATTTTTGAATTTTTCAGTTCCATCACCAACCAAATGTATTTTTTCAGAAATTTCTTGATATGAATTTTCATCAATAATTTCAGCTTGAGTGCTTCTTACTTGTTGGTGATTCTTATTGTAAATCGCTGTAAAAACCTCCATTCTACGAGCATCAATCATCGGGATGATAATTCCTTCTTCAATTTGAATTTGTTTAGCCAAAAGCTGCAACGTATCGATAGCAATTAATGGAATATTCAAAGCATAACAAAAACCTTTAGCAGAAGAAACACCAATACGCAAACCTGTATAAGAACCAGGTCCTTGACTCACCGCAATGGCATTCAAGTCTGAAAACTTTAAATTATTTTCAGCAAGTAATTCTTCAATAAAAACGTGTAATTTTTCGGCATGAGAGAAATTCTGCTCTGCAATTTCCTTACAAGCAATTGTCTTTCCCTCTTTTGCTAAAGCTACAGAACAATTTTTAGTAGCGGTTTCTAAATTCAGAATTATGGCCATTTTTGGATTTTTGAATTGCAAAGTTAAGAAGATAAAATCGTAAAAAAAATAAGGCATAGTTTACTACGCCTTATCTACCCAAATTAACTAATAAGAAATCTAATTCTTACTTTCTTTTTTATCTTTTTTATCCTTTTCAGTTTCTACTCGAACTTTATCATTTGAAACTAAATCTTTTGAAACAGTTGTGTAAGGTCCGATAATGATTTCTTCTCCAGGTTTCAATCCAGAAATAATTTCAATGTTGGTATCATCTTGAATTCCGGTTTTCACTACTCTTAGTTTAGCTTTATCGCCAACTTTCACAAAAACACATTCGAATTTTTTATCACTTTTTGGAGCTGTACCTTTCTTCTCTTGCTCCTCTTTTTCCAATTCCGCAACGATATCTTTTTTAACCGAAGTTGTATCGTCTTTCACTACAACTGCACTAATTGGAACCGCCATGATATTCTCTTTTCTTTTCGTAATAATATCAACTGTAGCAGTCATTCCAGGTCTAAATGGTGAATAATTATCAGGTTTGCCTTCCAATAAATCTTGATATGATTCTTTCAAAATTCTAACTTTTACTTTAAAATTCGTTACCTGATCTGCTGTTAAAGCCGTACTAGCAGAATTTGAAATACTTGTTACAATTCCTTTGAATTCTCTCTTTAAATAAGCATCCACTTCAATATTAGCTGAATCTCCAATGTTTACTTTTACGATATCATTTTCATTAACATCAACTTCTACTTCCATGTTATTTAAGTTCGCAATTCTTAAAATTTCAGTTCCCGTCATTTGTTGCGTTCCTAAAACGCGCTCTCCTAACTCTACATTCAACAATGAAATGGTTCCATCAGCTGGAGCATAAATTGTAGTTCTTCTTAAATTATCATTAGCTTCTGTAACCGTAGCTGAAGCACTTTTTACTTGATAATAAGCCGATTGTTTATTGGCAACAGCTACTTCATAAGCCGAAACAATTCTGTCCCATTCCGCTTTTGAAATAATACCTTTTTCAAATAATTTTTGATTTCTATCGTAATTTGCTTTTGCTTCTTTAACTTGAGCGTCTGCTTGACTTAAACCTGCTTTTGTTGTAGACATCGAAGCTACAGAACGATTTACACCTGATTCATATAAATCAGGATTGATTCTTACTAACAAGTCGCCTTTTTTAACTTGTTGTCCTTCTTTTATTGGCAAAGCAATGATTTCTCCGGATACTTCAGAAGATATTTTTACTTCAATTTCAGGCTGTATTTTACCCGTTGCCGAAACCGTTTCTACAATTGTAGTTTGAGCAACTTTTGATAATTCAACAATTTTTGAATCATCGTTATTCCCTATAACGCCTCCTTTTTTAAGTCCAACTAACAACAAGATCAATCCGATTGCACTTCCTGATAAAATGTATATGGTTTTCTTTGACATGACTAAGTATTTATATTTTGACTATTGTTTTTTTACTAATGGAATTCCGAAATAAAACTCTAAAATTTTGGTTCTAAAAAGGTAATCGTATTTGGTTCTTAATACTTCTGATTGTGCGTTTTCAAAAGCTATTGTAGATTGTGAAAAATCAAATGAATTCATTAAACCTACTTCATAACGTTCTTTGGAAAAGTTAAACGATTGTTTTCTTGCCTCTAATGTTTTTTGAGCAGCTTCAAATGATTTTTTTGCATTTATAACATCGTTATACGCTTGATAAACATTTCGTTCTAAATCTAATTCGGCTTGTTTTAGCTGAAATTCTGAACGTTCTTGATTGATTTTAGCGCGTTGTACTCTTCCTCTTGTAGCAAATCCATTTAAGATTGGAACGTTTAACTGTAATCCAACTGCAGTACCATCAAACAATGTTAGCTGATCAATAAAATTGAAGGGAATACTTTCAGCCCAACGCGTATTATATCCTAAAAACCCAGTTAATGTTGGCAAATAAGATGAACGAGACAAGGCTACATCTTTCTTGGCAACATCTACATTTGCCATTGCAATTTTTACATCTTTTACTGATTCTTTCGCTTTTTCTAAAATGGATTCTTGTGTTTCATTTGTCATATCAGTCATTGGTAAATCCATCACTTCATCTGAAATGTCGAAATTAGCATAATCTTCTAATAACAAAGTTTGACACAAACCAATTTTAGCAATCAAAAGCGCATTTTCAGTATTCACAATTTGCTGTTCTTGAGAAGCATCGGTAGCTTGAAGTTCATAGATATCTCCAGCTGGAAGAGAACCCGCTTGAATCAATTCTTGAGTTCTTTTGATATTTTCTTTCGTAATTAAATTTTGATTTTTTTGAACTTTAAGCTGTTCTTTATTGAATAAAATCTGTAGATAAGAATTAGCGATAGACAAAGCAATATCATCTTTCATTTTATCTAAACGATACGAATTGGCAATCTTACTTAATTTCGCTCTTTGTAATGTTTTCCAATTTGCTAATCCATTAAATAACATGATACCCGAATTAGCGGAAGCAGACATCGACTTGAATGTTTCATTTTGAAACTGGTTGGTAACCGGGTTAATACTGGCTCCGGTATTCATACTGTAATTGGCATTTCCATTCAAAGTTGGTAAAAACCCACCAATAGCTTCCAATTTATCAATATCAGTAGTTTTTAAATCCAACTCCGATTGCTTTATCGAAATATTATTTTTTATAGCATAATCTACACATTCTTCTAAAGTCCACTTCTTAGATTGTGCCGAAAGCTGAAAACCGACGAGCAATAGAAAAAAAACTATTTTTTTTGTTGTCATTTTATGTGCTTTAAATCTCATTTCTTATAAGACCTCTTTTTATTTATTTTGTTACAGCATATCAATTAAAATTTTACTTTTACAACGAAATTTAGATTTGATATGAAAACTTTTATTGTAGTTTTGACTATACTTTTTACGCTATTCTTAACCGTTTCTTGCGGTACTACCAAAAAAATTGAAGCCTTAAAACCATCGCCATCAAACGATAATCCTGTTGTCTTTAAGAACAAAGTATCTTTTATTTCAATGCCGGTGGAAATTACATTGAAAGAGTTAGAACAACAACTTAATAAAAATGTAAATGGTTTAATTTACAATGATTCAGTACTGAATGACGATAAAACCGAAATGAAAATTTGGAAAACGGCTCCAATCAAATTAAGTGAGAAAGACGGAAATATTGTATCAATTATTCCGCTTAAGATTTGGGCAAAATTCAAATATGGAACTGATTTTATGGGGTTAAACGATACGCGAGAAATCAACTTAAACGGCATTATTACTTTAAACAGCAAAACCCATTTAACCAATTGGAAACTTACCACCACTTCTAAGATTGAAGATTTTGAATG
>JAHRWO010000096.1 GCA_019105125.1 Flavobacterium sp. | reverse complement strand
AACATGCAGTTGCTGCACCTAAAACAGAAGCTAATTCTTCAATCATTCCCCAGTTTTCTGGACCTTTCATTCCACGACCTGCAGAAACCACGATTTCAGCGTCAGCGATAGTTACTTTTCCAGTTACTTTTTCTACATTTTCAACTTTGATTCCGAAATCCGCATCATTTAATGATGGTGCGAAAGCTTCTTCTGTCATTGCAACTGCATCTTCCACTAAACCAAAAGAGTTTTTAGCAATTCCTAAAACTTTTACTGGAGTTGAAATTTCAGTAATATTGAAGGCTTTGTTTGAGAAAGCGGTTCTTTTCACTTGGAAAGGAGAAGTGCTAATTGGTAAGGCTACAACATTTGATGCATAACCCGCTTCTAAAGCTACTGCAACAAGTGGCGCTAAATATAAACTATCTGTTGATGAAGAAACTAAAACGATTTGAGTTCCTTCTTTTTTAGCCGCTTGAGCAATTACATCAGCGTAAGCTTTAGCACTAAAATTATTTAATTTATCGTTAGAAACGTTTAAAACTTTGTCTACTCCGTAACCAGCTAAAGCGCTGTTATCTGAGTTGTTGATAGTTACAGCTGTAACTGTTGTTCCCATAGAAGCAGCAACTTTCTTTGCGTAAGAAGCTAATTCGAATGCTACTTTTTTGATTTTTCCTTCTGCTGATTCAGCATATATTAATATCGACATGATTCTTTAATTTAATGGTTTGAAATTAGATAACTTTCGCTTCGTTGTGTAACAAACTGATTAACTCATCTAAATTATCAGCACTTACTAATTTAACTGCTGATTTTGCAGCTGGTTTTTCAAATTTAACTGCTTTAGTTGCAGAAGCGTCTCCTGTTGGCTCTACTAAAGTTAAAGCTTTAGTTCTTGCCATCATGATTCCTCTCATGTTTGGAATACGTAAATCTTTTTCTTCTACTAAACCTTTTTGACCACCAATAATTAATGGTAAGCTTGCAGAAACGATTTCTTTTCCACCGTCGATTTCTCTTGTTACTTTAGCTTCGTTTCCGTTTACATCAAGACCAACACAAGCGTTTACGAAATTGTATCCTAAAATAGCAGCCATCATTCCAGGAACCATTCCACCATTGTAGTCTAATGATTCTTTTCCAGCGATAATTAAATCGTAACCTCCATTTTTAACTACTTCTGCTAATTGTTTTGCAACAAACATTCCGTCTGTTGGATTTGCATTGATACGAATTGCTTCGTCAGCTCCAATAGCTAATGCTTTTCTTAATGTTGCTTCAGCGTCAGCACCACCAACGTTTACAACTGTTACATTTGCTCCTTGTTGCTCTTTAAACCAAATGGCTCTTGTTAAACCAAATTCATCATTAGGATTAATCACAAATTGAACACCATTTGTGTCAAATTCGCTGTCACCATTGACAAAATTAATTTTTGAAGTAGTATCAGGTACGTGACTGATGCAAACTAATATTTTCATTTTTATGTATTTTGTTAGTGAATATTTTCAGTCCCAAAAATACAAAATAATTTCTAAATAAAAACTATGCACGCATAATAAATATGTTTTTCTTAGATAAATTAGCTTTTTTTTACGAATTGTTTAAAATGATGTTTTTAAATTACTGCAAAAATGTATTTTTTTGATACTACAAGGTTGTAGTAGAAAGTAAATTCATTTTTTTTAATAACGAATTGGAATAATTTTATTTTTCTTACTTTTGCCAATCATAATTCAAAGAAATTAATTTCATGAGAACGATACAATTTAGAGAAGCAGTATGTGAGGCGATGAGCGAAGAAATGCGTCGCGATGAATCGATTTATTTAATTGGGGAAGAAGTTGCAGAATATAATGGAGCTTACAAAGCTTCAAAAGGAATGCTTGATGAATTTGGACCAAAACGTGTAATTGATGCTCCTATTGCTGAATTAGGATTTGCAGGAATCGCTGTAGGTTCAGCTATGAATGGAAATCGTCCAATTGTAGAGTTCATGACATTCAACTTTTCATTAGTAGGAATTGATCAAATTATCAATAACGCAGCAAAAATGCGTCAAATGTCGGGTGGACAATTCCCAATGCCAATGGTATTTAGAGGTCCAACAGCTTCTGCAGGTCAGTTAGGAGCTACCCACTCACAAGCTTTTGAAAATTGGTTTGCTAATACGCCAGGTTTGAAAGTGGTTGTGCCATCAACTCCTTATGATGCTAAAGGTTTATTAAAAGCAGCTATTCGTGATAATGACCCAGTAATTTTTATGGAATCAGAACAAATGTATGGTGATAAAGGCGAAGTGCCAGATGGAGAATACACAATTCCATTAGGTGTTGCTGATGTTAAAAGAGAAGGTTCTGATGTAACAATTGTTTCTTTTGGTAAAATTATCAAAGAGGCTCTTGCTGCGGCTGAAGAATTAGCTAAAGAAGGAATTTCTTGTGAAATTATCGATTTGAGAACCGTTCGTCCAATGGATTATGATGCGATTATCAATTCGGTTAAGAAAACAAATCGATTAGTAGTTTTAGAAGAAGCTTGGCCATTTGCATCAGTTGCTTCTGAAATCACATACATGGTTCAAGAGAGAGCATTTGATTATTTAGATGCGCCAGTTCAAAGAATTACGACTGCGGATGCACCAGCACCATACTCACCAACTTTATTAAAAGAATGGTTGCCTAATTTTGAAGATGTAATCAAGGCA
>JAHRWO010000034.1 GCA_019105125.1 Flavobacterium sp. | reverse complement strand
GCACGTAACCTTTTTCTTTTCTGGCGGAAGAGAAGAACCTTTTGTGGGCGAAACTCGTATTTTGAAAAATTCGCCAAAAGTAGCTACTTACGATTTACAACCTGAAATGAGTGCTTTCGAGCTAAAAGATGCTTTAGTTCCTGAACTCAAAAAAGGAGAAGTAGATTTTGTTTGTTTAAATTTCGCCAATGGTGATATGGTTGGGCACACAGGTGTAATGGAAGCTGCAATTAAAGCTTGTGAAGCGGTTGATGCTTGCGTAAAAGAAGTAGTTGAAACTGCTTTAGAAAACAATTACACCACAATTATCATAGCCGACCACGGAAATTGTGAAACTATGATTAACCCTGATGGTTCACCAAATACTGCTCATACTACTAATCCAGTGCCTATTATTTTAGTAGATAAAGAACTTACAACTATTCAAAATGGTGTCTTAGGTGACATCGCTCCTACTATTTTAGATTTAATGGGAATTGAAAAACCTACTGTTATGACTTGTAAATCTTTATTATAATGAAACGTATTTTATTTATTTTAATTTGTTTATCATTTGTTGGATGTACTTCGACTTTCAAAGCTTCTAATGGTGAGGATGGAAAACCTGGCGAAGATGGAAAACCTGGAACCGAACAAAAAGGTGCTGATGGTGAAGACGGAAAAAATGGAAAAAATAAAAGTACAACAATAGGCATAAAAGCATAATTATCAATCCCGATTCGTCGGGATTTTTTTTGAACGATTCTAAAATAAAAGTTAAACTTTTGAACTTTGATAGTAATACTATTATATTTGCATTGTTAAATATTAAGGTATGCAAAATTTACTATCCAACTTAAAAATAACCATTAACGAAAAACTGTATGTTAAGGATCCTGAGACTTCTGAACTTGGGCTTAACATTTTAAAAAACAGCATTCTATTAATAGACGAAATTGGATTTGAAGCTTTCACATTCAAAAAATTAGGAGAAAGAATTCAATCTAACGAAAGCTCTATTTATCGTTATTTTGAAAACAAACACAAGCTTTTGGTGTATTTAACCTCATGGTATTGGTCTTGGATGGAATATCGCATGGCTTTTGCCACAATAAATATCTCTAATCCAGTTGAAAAACTAGAAAAAGCTATTAAATTAGTAACAGAAAATGTGATAGATGACAATGCGACACCTCACATTAATGAAGAAATTCTTAGCAGAATTATAGTTGAAGAATTTACTAAAACCTTAATGACAAAAGAGGTAGACAACGAAAATAAAGAAGGTTTTTTCTTAGTCTATAAAAGAGTAATCAATAGAATTATTGAAATAATTAAAGAAGTGAATCCTGATTATCCATATGCAAAAAGCTTAGCTTCTAGTATTGTAGAAGGTTCTCTTCACCAACATTTTTTAAAAAATCATTTAAAAACGATAACCAATTTATCTGAAAAAGAATGTGCAACTGAATTCTACACAGATATGGCTAAAAAAATATTGTTATGACACCATTAAAAAGATTTAAAAACCTCATCTTAATTGACAAACAAGACATCTACCAAATTTTCTTGTATTCTATTATTGCAGGTTTAGTAAGTTTATCTTTACCTTTAGGAATCCAATCTATCATCAATTTTATTCAAGCAGGAAAAATAAGTACCTCTTGGGTTGTATTGGTTGGTGTTGTTGTTCTTGGAGTTGCATTTGTTGGTTTACTTAAAATTATGCAATTTCGAATTACAGAGAATTTACAACAAAAAATATTTGTTCGTTCCTCTTTTGAATTTGCATATCGATTTCCAAAAATAAAATTCAACGAACTACACAATCAATATCCGCCAGAATTAGCCAATCGTTTCTTTGATACTTTAACTGTACAAAAAGGTTTTTCTAAATTATTATTAGATATTTCTGGAGCGGCACTACAAATCTTTTTTGGGATTATTTTACTTTCATTATACCATGCATTCTTTATCTTTTTTGGAATTATTTTATTGATTTTGTTGTATTTAATTTTTAAAATTAATTTTAATATCGGATTAGAAACTAGTTTAAAAGAATCGAAATACAAATATAAAATTGCACATTGGTTGCAAGAAATCGCTAGAAATCATTTAAGTTTCAAGAGCAACACTATATTCAATTTTTCATTGCATAAAAATGATAAATTGGTAAATGAATATTTAAAACAAAGAGAAAGTCATTTCCAAGTTTTATTAAAACAATTCATTCAGCTTACTGGTTTTAAAATCATTATCACTGCTGGATTGTTAATCATTGGAGGATTATTGGTAATTAACCAACAAATGAATATAGGACAATTTGTTGCAGCAGAAATTGTTATCTTAAGTATTATTGCGGCCGTAGAAAAATTATTTTCTGGTTTAGAATTGTTTTATGATGTATTGACTTCTTTAGAAAAGTTAGGTTCAGTCGTAGATATGGAGCTAGAAGAAGATATTGAGAACTCAAACTATTTAGTGGATAAAAATAAAATTACTATCGAAACAGAAAACGTTTCGTTTACATATCCAAAGTCCGATAAAGAAATCTTAAAAAATATCAATATTTCCATTCAGCCAAAACAACACACCTTAATCTTAGGAGAAAATGGCTCAGGAAAAACTACTCTGATGCGACTACTAGCACGATTAATCGAACCCACATCTGGAAGTATTTTTATCAATAATACGAATTACAAAAAATATTCTTCTGCAGAATATCGTTCTAAAATTGGAGTCATTACAGCACAGGAAATGCCTTTTGAAGGAACGATTTTGGAAAATATCACTTGTAATAATCCTGAAATTAAAATGGAAATGGTCTTTGAATTGGTAGAAAAATTAAAACTTACCGAAGCCATAAAAGCACTTCCAAAAGGATTAGATACTCAAATTTCATCGGAAGGAAAACAAATCAATTCATCAACTATTCAGAAAATTGTTTTGGCTCGTTGTATTATTAATCAACCAAAATTATTGTTTTTAGAAAATCCTCTAGACAAATCTGACGAGCAAACTTGTAGAGAAATTTTAGATTTCTTGGGTGACGAAAAACATCCTTGGACCTTGATTGTTGTTAGTAAAAACAGTTACTGGAAACAAATTTGTAAGCAAACTATTCTTTTAGAAAAAGGAGAAATTAAAGCTATTTAACCATGCTAAACATCACAAAAAATAGAATTGATCAACATGTAAAGTTAGAACAATTCAAATCGGGACAAATATTTAAAGAA
Organism: Flavobacterium sp.; assembly: GCA_019105125.1. Lineage (GTDB taxonomy): Bacteria > Bacteroidota > Bacteroidia > Flavobacteriales > Flavobacteriaceae > Flavobacterium. The sequence continues at coordinate 4,021 of JAHRWO010000034.1, read as the reverse complement.
CAAAAACACTATCAAGTAATTCGAAAGATTATTTGGGCTTTTGTTATCATTGTGGTTTTGTTTCTTTTCCTTCCTTGGACACAAAATATTCAGGGAGCTGGAAGCGTAACTACCTTAAAGCCAAATCAACGTCCACAAACTATTCATACAGCAATTGCAGGACGAATTGAAAAATGGTATGTTAACGAAGGGGATTTTGTAAAAAAGGGCGATACTATTTTATTCATTTCGGAAATCAAGGAAGATTATTTAGACCCTAACTTGGTAGAAAACACGGGCAATCAAGTAAAAGCAAAAGAGAATGCCGTAATATCTTATGCGGATAAAGTTAAGGCTTTAGAGGCTCAAATGGGTGCAATTGAAAACGAGAAAAATTTAAAACTAAAACAAGCGCAAAATAAATTAAAACAAGCCTATTTAAAAGTTCAAAGTGACAGTATTGATTTCGAAGCTGCAAAAACTCAGTTAACTATTGCTAAAACACAATTTAATCGTTCTGTAAATTTGAATAAAGAAGGTTTAAAACCAATGACTGATGTTGAGGAAAAAAGAGTAAAACTTCAAGAATCTGAGGCAAAAATTATTACGCAAGAAAACAAATACATAACTAGTAAAAATGAAGTTTTGAATGCTACTATGGAGCTAAACAGAATTAGTGCTGAATATGCTGAAAAAAATGCAAAGGCGAGTAGTGACAAACAAACCGCACTTAGCTCACAATTTGACACTGAAGCTCAAGTTAATAAGCTAAAAAATCAATACAAAAACTATCAAATTAGAAATGGTTTATATTACATTACAGCTCCACAAGACGGATTTGTAAACAGAGCGTTGCAATCAGGAATTGGAGAGACTATAAAAGAAGGAACACCGATTGTAAGTATTATGCCTGCTAAATATGACATCGCGGTTGAAACTTATGTTAATCCAATGGATTTTCCACTAATTAATAAAGGCGAAAAAGTTCGTGTTTGGTTTGATGGTTGGCCGACTATTGTATTTAGCGGTTGGCCAGGAGTTTCCTACGGAACTTTTGGAGGAATTATTGTAGCAAAAGAGAATTTCATAAGTTCGAATGGTAAATACCGTGTCTTAATTGCACCTGATCCAAAAGATAAAAAATGGCCAGAACAATTAAGTATTGGTGCAGGAACTCAATCTTTAGCTTTGTTAGATGATGTTCCGATTTGGTTTGAAATTTGGAGAACTTTAAATGGTTTCCCACCTAATTTTTATCAACCAACAACTACAGAAAAAGCAAAAAAATGATGAAAGCAAAAGTATTCTATATCCTAATTTTCATTTGTAGTTCGGTGTTTGTATTTGGACAAAATTTACCCACTGAATTCACTTACAATGAATTTTTAGGTTATGTAAAAAAATATCATCCTTTAGTAAAACAAGCGGATTTAAAACTCAATGAAGCGCAAGCAAATTTGATGCAAGCGCGTGGTGCTTTCGATCCAAAAATCGAAGTTGACTTTAGTGAAAAACAATTTAGAAATAGCGAATACTATTCGATTTTGAATAGTAGTTTTAAAATTCCAACATGGTATGGCATTGAATTAAAAGCTGGATTTGATAATGCTGAAGGAATCTACTTGAATCCAGAAAACACTATGCCTAACACTGGATTAACTTCATTAGGTATTTCAGTACCTTTAGGGCAAGGCTTGTTCATTAACCAACGCATGGCTGATTTAAGAAAAGCAAAAATTGCGAGAACCTTAAACGTAGCGGAACGAAACTTACAAGCAACCGATATAATTTACGAGGCTTCTGTAAGTTATATAAATTGGAAAAGAAGTTTTGACGAAGTAAAATTGTATGAAACGTACCTAGAAAATGCATTAATTAGATACGATGGCGTTTCAAAACTGATTGAACAAGGAGATAAACCTGCTATTGATAGTGTTGAAGCAGGAATCGCAGTTAAAACAAGACGTTTAAATCTAGAAGATGCAAAGTTAAAACTAACGAAAGCAAAACTAGATTTATCGAATTATTTATGGTTAGAAAACAACATTCCATTAGAACTAAATGATAATTTACAACCAGAAAATCTTATATCCAGAACGATTAGAGAAACACTTCAAATTAATGAATTGGGAACAGTTGATTTGGATAATCATCCAAAAATTCAGGCATTAGATGCAAAAATCAATATGCTGAAAGTGGATAGAAAATTAAAAGCAAATGCGCTCTTACCTAAGTTAGATTTAAGTTACAATTATCTATCGGAACCCAGTTACATTGATAATTATCGATTTGAAGATTATAAAGTCGGTGTAAACTTTTCTTTTCCTATATTTTTAAGAAAAGAACGCGGAAGTTTAAAACTAGCCGATTTAAAAATTCAAGATTCGGAATTTGGCTTGCAATTTGAACGTAAAAATTTAGAAAACAAAATCAAAGCGCAACAACAAGAAATTACTTCTTTACAAACACAAAAAGATTACAATAACAGACTAGTTAAAGATTTCACTACTTTATTAAACGCAGAAGACCGCCTGTTTGAAATGGGAGAAAGTTCTTTATTTATAATTAATTCGAGAGAGAATTCATTGGTGAGTTCACAAATTAATGAAATTGCTCTCGAAAATCGCTATTTGAATGCTGTAATAGGATTGTACAAAACATTGGCAAATCCACAATAAATAAAAAAACCTTCGCAATGCGAAGGTTTTTAATTTTATATCCAAAAAAATATTAGTAACGACCTCTGTTGTTATCTCTATTGTTCGAATAACCACCTCTACCTCCTGAATTACGATCGAAGCTTCGTCTTTCTCCTTCTGGTTTTGGTTCAGATTTGTTAACCACGATTTTTCTACCTTCGATAGTTCCACCGTTTAATTCGTCGATAGCTTTTTGAGCCTCAGCATCATTAGCCATTTCAACAAATCCAAATCCTTTACTTCTTCCGGTAAATTTATCAGAGATAATTTTAACTGATTCTACAGCTCCATACTCTTCAAAATAACCTCTTAAATCTGCTTCCTCTACGCTGAAAGGAAGACTTCCTACAAAAATATTCATCTATGAAAAATTTAATTCTTCGCAAAGGTAGACTATTTAATGTTGTGAAAAGGTTAAAGTTTGATTTATTTTCAAAAAATAGTATTTTTAGTTAAAAAGTTTAAAATCAAAAGGTTAGTTTTTTAAAAAAATTTCAATTTTAATCTGTTTTATTTAAAGATATTTTACAAAAAAAAGACAACCTTTTCGATTGTCTATTTTTTACTAACTCTAAATTATTCTACTTATGCAAACCAATCATTTCATAATAAGAACGCTCAATGGCTTCTTGATGGTTAGGATGTGCTATTTTAACTAACTCCGCAACTCTTTGTTTTAATGTTTTCCCATATAAATCGGCAATACCATTTTCGGTTATAATGTAATGGGCGTGTGCTCTTGTAGTTACCACTCCAGCCCCTTGTTTCAAATAAGGCACAATTCTACTTTCACCTCTTTTCGTAATCGAAGGTAAGGCGATAATAGCTTTTCCTCCTTCACTCAATGATGCCCCTCGAATAAAATCCATTTGACCACCTACTCCAGAATACATGGTACTTCCGATAGAATCTGCACATACTTGCCCAGTAACATCTACCTCAATAGCAGAATTTATCGCCACCATTCTTGGATTTCTTCTTATTCGAGCCGTATCATTCACCATCGAAGATTCTTTCATTTCGATAAACGGATTATCATCCACAAAATCATACAAACGCTTTGAACCCATTAAAAATGTTGCTAATGCTCTTCCACGCAAAGTTCCTTTGTAATTACAATTAATAACATCATTTTCTATTAAATCGATAACACCATCGGAGAACATTTCGGTATGTAATCCCAAATCTTTATGATTGTTTAATTTACTCAAAGCCGCATTTGGAATAGAACCAATTCCCATTTGAAGGGTACTTTTATCTTCAATTAATGAAGCTACATAAGTTCCAATTTTTTCCTCCTCTGCAGTAAATGGAACCACATCATGTGCATAAATAGGTAAATT
>JAHRWO010000010.1 GCA_019105125.1 Flavobacterium sp. | reverse complement strand
TATTCAATTTCATCGTAGTAACCCGGTACTTTTACGCCGCTTTCTTCAAACAACTGACATACCCGCTTAATATCAACGCTATCTTCATTATCTAGTAAAGAATACTCCTGCAAGTAAGAAATAGGCAGATTTTGATCTTTCAGGAAATCAAAAACAACATGATTAAAAGTAGAAATACTTAATTGGAGCAAATCTTTCATTTTTTGAGAAAATAAGTATTTGGGTGATTGAGGTTCCTTCACGATTTCCAAAAAACGATCAAGCATTTCTTCTCTGCTGTGAATTTTATACAATTCAGCTATTTTTTCGCGATTGCTATTATGCAGGAATTTGTGTAAAACTTCAATGCTCCAAATATGCTTACGAAATGGAAAAACAGATTGAATATTGGATTTTGTGGATACATAACCTTCTCTATCCTCATCGTCACGGATTCCAACATAAGAGATGGCCAAGTCGTCGCCAATCCATCTTTCAAAGGGTTCAAGTTTCAGTTTTTGGGTACACCAGCGAGCCATCGATGAGGGAAGAAATCCATTGTAAATATCCAAATAATGATCAAAAGGATTTTTGTGACTATGGTTAGCTTCGAGTTTAATTATTGTTTTACCCAAAAAAGATTCCAATTCACTGATTAACTCATATGTTTCCGGAAGTTCTTTACCTGTATCAGAAAAATAGTACTCCATTTCAATTTCAGGATGGTTCATTTTCATGTACATCGCCAAAGCAGCACTGTCTTTTCCCCCTGAAATTCCCAAAACATGTCGTACTCTTTTATTCATTTTCAATTTCTTCTTGCAGTAGTTTTATTAAAAGGGCTATGTTAGCTTGTTTATCGTTGGCATCCAACAATTTTTGTATGTTTTGCTTTTTCTCTTCAATTTGTTTGACTTTTTCTTTGGGCAGTCGAATTAAATTGCGTTGAACTCCTTTAACAAACGAAGTCAGTTCAAGCTTAAGAACTTCCTCTTTATTTTCGTCAATATCTTTTTTGCTAATATCGGTTAAATTATCCAATTCATGAATTCGCTTTGGGAAAATTGAATTGAATTCCAACTCATCATTGTCGGTAAACTGGTCCAACGGTTTTCCCATGATTGCAGTTGCAATTGAACTAATCCAAGATTGCCTGTCGTCGAGCGGTGTATTTATCCGTTGGATTAAAACTCTGAGCTTGGGGTCAATTTTCTCCTTGTGCAAATTTTTAAATCGTTGTTGCAGTAACAACTTATTTTCAGGAAAGTCAATTCTTTCTTCCCGAATAGTTTTTCCAATTCTATCTTCAATTCGATTAATTAAATTGGAGAATGCTGCACTAATTTCACGCGTTGCACTCTGAAGTGTAATCGAAAATTCTTCAAGCTTTTCATCTTTACCCAAATCATTGATGGTGTAACCCAAAGCACGGGGAATATCTTCAAAAAATACTTTTTCAGGATTGGTTGCCAGTGAAATCGCCTCTTTCAGGCGCAAGGCTTCCTTGTTCAATTTTTGAGTTTGTTGCGTGTAAGGAACCAATCTTTTATAAAAAACCATAAATGGAGTTACTGTTTCTATAAAAGTGTCGGAATTGGGTGCGTTTTCTTCGATTAAATTTAAGAAATACCTGTATCGGTTAAAGATATTAAGTCGGGTCTTATCTAAATTGAAGGTGCTAATCAAATACTTTTGAGGTTGCTTCAATGCCACTTCCAAAGTATCTGAAGTTAACTCTGGGATAAAAGTATCATGTTCATAGAATGCGATATGCTTTTGTTTGGCAATTAAAAAAATTGGCACCCAAAATTCAATAAATCCCTGTTTTAGTTTAAATGGCTTTTGTTGTAATTCTTCGATCAATTCAGACAATTTGCGCGGTGCGGTAACACAATTTTTAAGAAATTCCTCTGATTTTTGCCAAAGTGCCGCGAATGATTTATCAGTTGGAATTTCCAATAGCCAATTACCATTATTCCCTAATTGATGTATTCCAGTTTGTTTTAAAAGAGCCTGATAAATTGTTTTTTCGGGAGGAAAACGGTCTTCGTCGAAACCTATATTTTCTTGATTAGATGATTGAATTAGTCTTTCAATAAGATTCTTTTTTGCCGATGAAATTGCTCCACTTAATTTTTCCCGATTCATCAGCTCATTGCGCAAAATAGGGGTGAAATGATAAATTTCATCAGCAATTCTAGACAATTGTAGGTTGAGTTCGCGTTGGTTTCTAAAATTGATTTCTAACCCATTGTAAAACCATCTCACAATTGCATTTTCACCGTAGAAAGAAGTTTGAAATAATGTTGTCAACTGATTTGTTACATCATTTTGGTAAGTATCTAATTCACTTAATGCAATTGAATCATCTATACAATTGGCTTTAACAATTCCTATTTTTTCTATCTCAATTAATAAGGTTTTTATTTCATCTGCATTTTGCACCCACCCGTACAAAATTGCTTCGTTTTGTTTTACAGATCGCAAGACACTTTTATTAAAATCCAAAACATCGTTGAAAATTAAATTAATAAAACCATCAATTTGACCTTCCGGAACTTTCTGAATTGGGGTTTCACTTAACTCATATACAAAATATCTTGGTGTCCCTTTATCAAAATAAGCTCGCTTCGCAGGTACAATTGGGAAATTGAAATGCTTGTGCAGTTGATGGATAATAGAAAAGTCTTTAGTCACTTTCCCTTCAGCTAGCTCCAATTCATAATTAATGTCAAAATCAGTTCCCTTAAACAAAACATATCGTTGGCTGAACTGTCTGAATCGAATTAATTGTTTTGATTCTAATACCTCGATAATACTTTTGGCCTTAGGAATATTGAGTGCAATTTTTGCATAAACATCGAGGAATTCCTTTGTTACTTTTTGCCCTTGTCTTCCTAATGTAGCTATCAACCCAATGGTTTTAATCAGTTTTGCGGCAGATTCAAAATCCTCATCAAAAATTGTTTCAGCTCTTTGCAATGTTTCGTCAATCGCTTTCCAATGTGCTGAGTCTTGATTATATCTGGAATTTAATAAACTATGGAAGTTGAATTTTAGATAATCGTATATGCAGGCTACATTGTAGAATTCATTTCCATCAGTAAAATCGTTTAATCCTAAATAATCATCTGATTCAAGCATGGAAAAAAGTGATCGTTCATTTTGTCCATAACGTTGAAATGCAACAATTGCAATTGAAGCTGACAAAATATCAAAAGGGAAAAGCTTTTGAGCAAATTCAAAAGAGAAATAGTCACGCAAGGGGAACACATCTGCTTTTGAAATCGCATCAAATAATTGTTCCTTCATTTTTAGAACAATTTTGCAAGAGTAATTTTTTTGTGCAATTCGTTCGGATGCCAAAAAAAGCAATTGTTCAACAGGCTCGTTGAAGGAAACTTCAGTAAGACGACCTTTTACTTTGTCCCATTCACTTTTTTGGGTTTTACTTAAAGAAAGCGCATAATCTTCGAAGGGTTGGTGAAGAGTGGTTATAAAAAGAACATGAAAATCAGAGGTGTTTGCAAACTCAGCCAATTGTTGAATAAAGTATAATTCTTCCTCCGGGCTTTCTTTTGCAGCATATTCCAGAAATTTGCCAAATTCATCGACTACAATTAATTGTCCGATTTTTAACCTTTCCTTTTCTTCAGTTATCACCTTAAATTCGGTGAAAACATCGCCAAATGGATTCAGATTGAATGTTTCGCAAAATGTCTTTTTAAAAGATGAATAATTTCCAACAATAAAAAGAGGTTCAAAAGAATTTACATTTCCACTAAGTGGGTTAAGAAAATAATTTGCCTTTTTATTCAGAACTTTTTCTAAAGCCAAAATAAATGCTGATTTCCCTGTTCCATAGGCTCCAATAAGGTTAAAGGAGTGATTCCCATTTCCGAAAAATGCAGAAGTAATTTTTTGAAATGCTTTTTCTCCATTTCTTGTTGGAATATATTCGAGATGGCTGTTAGCATCGCGAAGAATATTTATTGATGGAGAGTAATATTTAGTTTGCATAGTAATTTCTTAAAATTTGCCATTTGTCTAAACCCTCTGGCAGTACCAAAACCAAATTGCCCGCGGTTTCAGATAAAATAGTTCCGGGGTACTCTTTTTCGATTTCTTTCAATTTTTTGTACAAACCATCTTTACTAAGAAGAAAAACCAAACCAGGGCTTTTCGATTCTATCTCAAGTCGCTTAAATGCAAGATTGTTCGACATTGGAAAATTATCCAAAATAGCAAAAAGTAATATTGCAGGGGGTAATGAATTCCTGTTTTCGCCATGTAAATGATACCACTCAACTTTTTCTCTTTTGTTAGTGCCTTCCTTAATTTCATCTTCAACTGTAGTTGAAATCAATTCTAACTCAATCATCAGACTATTGATTTCTTCTTCGAAATCTTTGGAAACGCTTTGATAATCTAATTTCCCATAAAGGCGTGTAAATACAGAAATATCCTTTTCAATGGTATTTAAGTTGAAGTTATTATCATTGAGTTCAGCGTATTTCCGCTTTATAAAAGCTTTGAGTTGATTTTTATTAAATACTACTCTTTCTTTTCGTAGTTCATTAAATATCAAACTATAAATGGATGAGTAATTTGTTTTTATAAGATAGTAGTGTAAAAGCCAAATTGTTCCAATATCCTCAAGAAAGGGGTCAAATCCATTGTCTGATAAGATGTAATCTGCAATTTCAGTTGGAACTTTATTCTTTTCATCATATAATCCCAATGCTTTCATCCAGAAATTAATTGAGGCTACCATGTTTTTTCCAACCCCTAAGTCAACTACAGCATTTTCACTTGAGAAATTGCCATTATTTTTGACAAAATCGTATCCTTTTTTTGGCCAGAAAGTACGAACAATAAAAGTATCGTGTCCCGAGAATCTAAGTTTTTCCATGCTTCAAATGGGAATTTTTGGGTAAATATAAGCTTTCCGTTTTAAAAATTAAATCAAACAAAATACACAAATACCTCCCTCTGCCCCGGATTTGAAATCCGGGGTAAATCGTTTTG
>JAHRWO010000397.1 GCA_019105125.1 Flavobacterium sp. | reverse complement strand
TGATTTCACTGTAATATTTTGAAATAGCATCAATAACCACTTGTGGCTTTTGCGAAGTAGCTCCGTTATCAAAATACACTAAGGGTTTACCATTTACTTTTTGCGATAAAATGGGAAAATCAGCTCTTACTTTTTGAACATCAAACATTTTCATACAATTTGAGCACAAATTTACGATTTGATTGTTTATAATTGGAATAAATAAAGGTTAAAATAGAATTAAAACTTCTCGCCTGCTCCACCGCCACTAAATCCTCCTCCACCAAATTCCATTGGATTGGATTGTGAAGGTGCAGGCGTATTGGCATTCGCTAATGATAAAACCGCTTGAGCGTTGAATAATAAAGAATCGTCGGAATCTCTATCGGGTTGGAACGTGACGCCTTCTGTTTTATTTTTTAATAGTTGGATAATCAAATAGGCTAATCCAAAAAGTAAAATTCCGCTAATTACCATTACGTATTCTATTGGGAAGAAATAGTAATAATGACGAATGGAGTAAAATCCGAATGCTAAAGTGGCTAATCCGGTGTATAAAACCAATTTGTCTTTCCATTGGATTCCCAAAAAGAAATAAAGCAACGGAATTAAAAAGGTAAATCCATAAAAAACGAAAGCGAGCGGAATATCGGATTTATTTGTGATTTCTAAGTTCATTAAAGATTGAGATAATTCGCGAACTACTAAATAATTCATTGATAAATAACCTAAAAGCAAACTCGCAATTCGAATCGTATCAAATGTTTTAAAATACGAATAGAAATTTTGTTTTTTACTTAAATGAACTATGAAAAAATAAACCAAAATCGCTAAAATCAATCCAACAAATGACAAATAAAACTTAGGCATTACTTCATGTTCGACTATTAAATTGAAAAATATCCCAACCAAACCTATGAAAGCTATTACAGCCGAAATCGTATTGATAAATCGAATAGCAAAAAACACACCTAAAACCAACATCGTAATTAAAACCGGCAATATAGCTTCCGTAAGAATACCAATACCAATTGAAAAAGATATTTGAGAAGTAAGCACGAAAGCATCATCTAAACCATGTCGAAAAAACTTCATGTTCACCAAAACCTCTAATCCAATGTAAGCCACAATCGCATAAAAGAAGAAAATGAATTCGAAATCCTCCGAAATCAATGGAAATAAAATCAATCCAAAAGCACTGATAATGGTTGAAATCAGGAAACTTCCTAAGAAAAAGAAACCAATTCTAAAGAAAATATTAGCATTCGATTTTAGTTGGACTAATTGCGCGCTGATATTTTGCAATTGCTCTTTGGAAAGGAATTTCTTTTGGTATAATTTTTTCGCCTCTTCGGCCAAAAAATAGTTTTCTAATTCGGATTTATTGTACGCTTGCATTTTTTTTGGCATTAAATTGTTTGACTAATCGAATAAACAGATAAATACTCGCTACCACATAAAATGGCGCTAACATGGTTAGAAATTGGTAAATAAATTCAAAATGGATAGACGAAATGATTCTTCCGCCAACAATATTTACTCCAAAATAACCATACAACAACATAAAAGCAAAAAGTGACGTAGCCAAAACACGATAACTAAACTGATAGAAATAATACACAAATCCGATTAAAATGGGAATGAAAACCCACCAATGATCGGAAACCAAACCTGCTAAAACACAAACGCCCAACAAATGCAAAGCAAAAGCGGCATACACAAAATGAAAATGTGACTTTATTTTATGTTTCAAGGAATATTCCATCCAAATCAATAAAAGTATTCCTAAAATCAATCCGGAATAGGTTAATTCTAGATTGGAATAGACTTCGTTTTGAAACAAACTTTTGGGTGTGATAGAAATTCCGATGAACGTAGCCAAACTCGTAATCGCCATAGAAAGTACAATTCGATTATCGAAATAATAAGCAACAGCAAAACATAAAATGGCTGAAATTAAAGAAACATAAGCATACGAATCATCAAAAATTTGATATTGGAAATTGAGGTAGCCCAAAAAAATACACGCCAACAAACTTCCAGTTAAAACCAAATAATCATACAACGGATTTTCGAACAAAACCTCATCATTCGCATATCCTTTTGCTTTTTTAAAACTGAAATAAAAGCAAACCAACATCAAAATAAAATTAGCCGAAAGTATCGCTAAATGTCCGATAGAATCAATGTTGTTGTATACAATTACTCCAATTCCAGAAGTAAAAAGGATTATCGAAAAGTAAATCATCAGAAGCAACTCGCTTCGCAACGAAAAAATGCCTTTCTTTTGATAAATCGCAATTTCTTCCAAGTCTTTGTCATTCAAAAATTCCTTTTGATGAAGTTTTTGAAGTTGTAGTTCTGAAAAATTTGATCTTTCCATGAAGTAAAGTTTGAATAAAGATAAGTAAAGTTTTACGTTTTTAACAAATTAAATTTAATCTCTTTAGTATAATTTATTATTTTTGACTCTACAAATCATCCTTATTTTAATATGAAAAAAATCAATATTAGTTTTACACTTTTACTATTTACTCTTATAACATTCCTAAATTCTTGTAGCAAAGATGAAAGTGAAACTGCTCCTGATTATGGTATTTCTACCGGAAATTATTTTCCCTTAACTGAAAACAATAAGTGGTGGTATTTAGATGATGGAGAAGTAAAACTAATTGCAATTGGTTCAATTAATTATTTTGGTGATACTCCATACCATCGAATTTTTAACAGTAATAGCAATCTTGAAAGTTGGATGATTAAGAGAGGAGCTTCCTACTTTCAAAGAAGCGGAAGTACTTTCATGGATTTAGGAAATGGAAATACTTTATTTCTTGGTGAATATGAAATTAAAATATTAAAAGACGATGTTGCAGTTGGTGGTACTTGGAGCGATAATTTAACACTTGACGTTAGAGTTTATGGCGGAGGAAATCCTGTGTCATTACCAGCAACTCTTACCTATACAAGTACTATTTTAGAGAGAAATGCCACAGAAACAATCGAAGGAAACACATATACAAATGTAATTAAGGTTCATATGCATGCTCTTGAAAGTGTAAATTCTTACAACACAACAATTGAATCCGAATATTGGTTTGCCAAAGATATTGGACTAATTAAAGAAATTACAACCAGTAGTACAGACAACATAACTAAAATTAGTTATTTAACGAGCTATGAGCTTAATTAATCATAAAAAAAAAAGCGGCTGCAAATACAGCCGCTTTTTTTATAAATCAAATCCCATATTTACGCCTAATTTATCAGCAATAATTCTACCGATTTTAGCTTTTAATTCAGGTATTTTGATGCTATTTGTTACTTCGCTGGTGAAAGCATACATCAATAAAGCTTTAGCTTCTTTTTTCGGAATTCCGCGTTGTTGCATATAGAACATAGCACTTTCGTCTAATTGTCCAATCGTACAACCGTGCGAACATTTTACATCATCAGCAAAGATTTCCAATTGTGGTTTTGCGTTGATTGTGGCTTTATCGCCAATTAAAATGTTGTTATTTTGTTGGAACGCATCCGTTTTTTGCGCTTCTTTTTCCACGAAAATTTTTCCATTAAAGACTCCAGTAGAGCTATCGTGTAAAATCGTTTTATAGTTTTGGTGACTTTCGCAATTTGGTTGCGCATGGTGCACCAATGTATAATGATCTACGTGTTGTTTATCTCCAATAATTGTAATTCCTTTCAACGTAGAATCGATTCGTTCTCCTTGATGATAGAAATTCAAGTTGTTTCTAGTGATATTTCCACCAAACGAAAACGTATGTACCGATACTCTACTCTCTTGTTTTTGGGCAATGTACGTGTTATCAATCAAATTCGCAGTTTGCACATCGTTTTGTACTTTGTAATAATCTACAATTGCACGTTTTTGAGCAAAAATTTCGGTAACCGAGTTTGTTAAAACTGGATTACTATTCAAACTTTGATGACGTTCTACGATTTGCACGTGAGCGTTTTCTCCAACGATTACTAAATTTCGAGGTTGCACCATCAAAGCCGCTTCATTTCCGGTTGAAAAATAGATTATTTCAATTGGTTTTTCAACCACTTTACTTTTTGGAATATTGATATAAGCGCCTTCCAATGAAAAAGCCGTATTTAGAGAAGTCAAACTCTCTTCTTTACTCGCAATTTGATTAAAATAGGTATCGATTACCATTTTATATTTAGGTTTGGTCAATGCCGAAGCCATCAAACAAACATCTAAACCATCATGTGTAGTAGAAGACAAAAACGAACTGAAAATTCCGTCAATGAAAACTACTTTGTAAGTATCAATTTCGTGTAAGAAATACTTTTTTACATCTTTAAATTCGATTGCGTTATCCTTTTTTGGGAAAACCGAAAAGTCATTTTTTAAAATGGCATTTAACGACGTGTATTTCCAAGCTTCCTCTTTTTTAGTAGGAAAACCTTTGTTTTCGAAATTTTTTATGGCGTGATTTCGAACTTCGTGCAAATCTTCATTGTCTTTGATTTTTTCTTCAAAGGCCATGAAAGAAGCTATCATTTTATCTTTTAATTCCATTGTATTTAGTGTTCAGTCGCAGTGTTCAGTCGCAGTGTTCTGATAACTGTGACTGAGACTGTAAACTCTAGTTCAATTCATTCTTTATCCAATCGTATCCTTTTTCTTCAAGCTCTAAAGCTAAATCTGCTCCACCCGTTTTTACGATTTTTCCGTCCATTAAAACGTGAACGAAATCTGGAACAATATAGTCTAACAAACGTTGGTAGTGCGTAATCACTAATACCGCGTTGTTTTCATTTTTCAATTTGTTTACACCGTTAGCTACAATTCGCAACGCATCGATATCTAAACCTGAATCCGTTTCGTCCAAAATTGCGATTTTTGGTTCTAACATTGCCATTTGGAAAATCTCGTTACGTTTCTTTTCACCACCTGAAAAACCTTCGTTTAGAGAACGCGACAAGAATTTTCTGTCCATTTCTAACAATTCTGATTTCTCACGGATTTTCTTTAGCATTTCATTCGCTGGCATTTCTTCTTCACCATTCGCTTTACGCTTTTCGTTGATAGCGGTTTTGATGAAATTCGTTACCGAAACTCCTGGAATTTCGACTGGATATTGGAATGATAAGAAAACACCTTTGTGTGCTCTTTCTTCAGGCGCTAATTCTGAAATTTCTTCTCCATCTAAAAAGATTTCGCCTTCGGTAACTTCGTAATTTTCGTTTCCAGCAATAATAGAAGATAATGTTGATTTACCGGCACCGTTTGGTCCCATAATCGCATGCACTTCTCCTGCCTTAATTTCAAGGTTGATTCCTTTTAATATGTCTTTGTCTTCTACCGAAGCGTGTAAGTTTTTTATCTGTAACATTTTGTAAATGTGTTATATATTCTAATTTATGATTGACTATCCTACTGAACCTTCTAACGAAATTTCCAATAATTTCTGAGCTTCCACTGCAAATTCCATTGGTAATTTATTCAATACTTCTCTACTAAAACCGTTTACGATTAAAGCAATGGCTTTTTCGGTTGGGATTCCGCGTTGGTTACAATAGAACACTTGGTCTTCTCCAATTTTGGAAGTCGTAGCTTCGTGTTCAATTTTTGCCGAAGCGTTTTTACTTTCTATATACGGAAAAGTGTGAGCACCACAATTATTTCCCATCAAAAGCGAATCACACTGTGAGAAGTTACGCGCGTTTTCTGCTCTTGCTCCTATTTGCACTAATCCTCTATAACTGTTTTGTGATTTTCCAGCTGAAATACCTTTAGAAATGATGGTCGATTTGGTGTTTTTCCCCAAATGAATCATTTTTGTTCCGGTATCCGCTTGTTGGAAATTGTTGGTTACGGCAATCGAGTAAAATTCGCCTATCGAATTATCGCCTTTTAACACACAAGACGGATATTTCCAAGTTACGGCAGAACCTGTTTCTACTTGTGTCCAAGAGATTTTTGCGTTTTTCTCGCACAAAC
>JAHRWO010000391.1 GCA_019105125.1 Flavobacterium sp. | reverse complement strand
TTTACTTGAGGATCGTAGTTTTTGTTCATTTCAATTCCACCTGGTTCTGCCCACCAACCGGCTCTTGAGTAGCTTCTTGGCCAGTTTAAGTGAATACCATCATCTGTTTTTATAGTGGCATCTTCCCAGTTCCAAGCGTCTAATTGAACGATTGATGAAGTTCCAGGAATTCTTCCGCCTCTAGGTGTAATTTGCGCTAATAAAACGCCATTTGGACGTGTTGTTTCCACTAATTTTGATTCAGCATTGTAAGCGATAATACTTCTTATGTGCGGATTGAATTGTCCAATTTCACTTTCGTCATCAGAAGCTCTTACCGCATCAATTTCAACCAAACCTAATGTTGAATTTGGCGCAATGAATCCAGGATAAACATGTTTTCCAGAAGCATCAATCACAATATCGTGTTTTGCTGGTTTCATTACTGTTGCATCACCAATATTGGCAATTTTTCCATCCATAATTGAAATTAAACTATTTTCAATTATTTGTCCGTTTCCTAAATGCGCTTTGGCACCTAAGATTAAAATACTCTTTGTTTGTTTTGAAGCCGGAGTTTGTTGGGCAAACCCAAACAAAGAAATAAATAAAAGAACTATATATTTTTTCATGATTAGTTGTATTTGTAGTGCGACTCTTTGCAATATTCTCCTAAAGTATCACAGTGGTAGTGACCGTTTTCTTTTTTCTTAGGTAATTGCGTTTTCATTCCTTTGTTTTTAGCGTCTAACATGAAATTGATTAACTCAGCACGTTCTTTTTGAATCAATGCTAAAGTCTCTTTTTCTTTTTCTAAATCGTAGAAAATGATTCCGTCTACTAACGTTTTTTCTGCTCTTGAGTAGATTGAAAGTGGACTGTCTGACCAAAGTACCACATCAGCATCTTTACCCACTTTAATACTTCCTACTTTATTGTCCACTTGAAGAATTTTTGCAGGATTTAAGGTTACGAAATTCCATGCTTCTTCTTCTGTTACGTTTCCGTATTTAACCGTTTTAGCTGCTTCTTGATTCAAACGTCTTGACATTTCAGCATCATCAGAATTGATAGAAACTTTTACGCCTTCGTTCATCATAATTGCTGCATTGTATGGAATAGCATCATTAACTTCATATTTGTAAGCCCACCAATCCGCAAAGGTTGAACCAGCAACTCCGTGAGCCGACATTTTATCAGCTAATTTATATCCTTCCAAAATGTGTGTAAACGTTTGAATTTTGAATCTGTAACGCTCTGCTAATTTCATTAACATGTTGATTTCGGATTGCACATAAGAGTGACAAGTGATGAAACGTTGTTTGGCTAAGATTTGACCAATAACTTCCATTTCGATATCAAATCTTGGCATTACTTTATTTTTACCTTTGCCTGATTTGTATGCATCCCATTCATTTTTATATTCGATAGCTCGTGTGAAGTAATCTTCGTAAACTTGTTCCACACCCATGCGCGATTGAGGAAAACGACTTCTTTCGAAATCTCCCCAATTCGATTGTTTTACGTTTTCTCCTAAAGCGAATTTGATGTATTTTGGAGCATCTTTTACTAACATTTCATCAGGTGAATAACCCCATTTTAATTTAATGAATGCCGTACGACCACCAATTGGGTTTGCCGAACCATGTAATAAGTTAGCAGAAGTAACACCACCCGCTAAATTTCTGTAAATATTAATATCTTCAGAATTTACCACGTCTTCTATTGTAACTTCTGCTGATGAATTTTGACCACCTTCGTTTACTCCATTTGAAATAGCAATATGAGAGTGTTCATCAATGATTCCTGCGGTTAAGTGTTTACCGGTTCCGTCAACTACTTTTGCTCTAGTAGTCGGTAAATTTTTACCAATTTTTGCAATTTTTCCGTTTTGAATTAAAACGTCAGTTTCTTTTAAGTTTCCTTCTTTTTCACCGGTCCAAACTGTTACATTTTTGAATAAAATGGTTTCTTGTTTTGGTTTTTCAGCTGTTCCAAAAGATACATTTGGATACGTTACCGTATACATGGAAGGAACTTTTGGTTCGTCTTTCTTATTATCTTTCTTTTTATCTTCTTTAACTTCAGTCGCTCGTTTTGTTGCTGTCCAAGAAGTTTCATTTCCATTTTCTAAAACGGCTTTTCCTTGCATCATATCTTTAACAAAAGTTCCAGAAAGTCTAACGAAATTCGCTTTTGTAGTATCTTGATTTTTGATAACTAAATTTACCCAAGGATCATTAAATTGAATTTTTGTTCCAAAGTTGATGCTATCTTTAACTGCTTTAGCTTCAAATTTTGAAGTTTCTCCTTCGATTTTTAATTCGAATTTGTGATTATCAAAAACTAAATCGTATGTTCCTCTGATATCAGTAGGGTTAATTTTATCAATGATGTTTCGATTTCCTTGTACCCAGTTTTCTAGAATGTTGCTTTTGTCTTCAAAAATATCACCTGAAACAATAATAAAATTCGCTAATTTTCCTTTTGAAATAGAACCTACTTTGTCAAATTGATTAACCAATTTAGCTGGAGTTTCTGTTAGAGCCAATAAAGCTTTATCTTTCGGTAAACCATAAGTTACAGCTTTTCTTAAGTTTGATAAAAAGGATTTCGTGTCTTTTAAATCAGCTGTTGAAAGAACAAATGGGACGTTATTTTCTGCTAAAATTTTCAAGTTGAATGGCGCTTGATTCCAAAATTTCATATCGCTTAAGCTTACTTGTTGCGCTAAATATGGGTCAGAAACATCATAAGCATCAGGAAAATTTAATGGAATAATGAAAGTAGCAGCCGTTTTTTTGATTTCGTCTATGCGCTCAAATTCGTTTCCGCTTCCTTTGATTAAATATTTTACTCCAAATTCATCGCCTAATTTATCTGCTCTTAAAGCATTTAATTTATCGCCTGCATTGAAGATTTGTAATAATGATTTGTTTGCATTGAATGCTTCTAACGATAAATCTTTGTTTTTTGCATTTCCTTGAGCGTACCATTTTGCATCGTGGTATACTTGGCGAATTAATGCCATACTTCCCATTAAAGAAGAAGGATAACTTTGTTTTGAAAATCTACTTTTACTAAAGGTAAAATGTTGGGATACTTTTTCTTTTAAAATTCTATCTCCATTAGAGCCTAAGTCGTTTAAGGTCCACAGCAAACCTGTACCAGCAATTACTCCATCGCTATGATGACTTAAAATGGTTCCAAAACCTGCTTCTCTAAAACTTCCAGCTGTTTTTGTATCATAGCTTAAGTTTTCATAAGCATTGTATTCTGGTTTTACGTGGTCATTCCAATAATAGCCTTCGCGATTGGTATCATACTGAGGTGTGAAATTGCCACTAGGTCTTGGAGT
>JAHRWO010000369.1 GCA_019105125.1 Flavobacterium sp. | reverse complement strand
TTAAGAAAATGAGAAACTCAAAGTTGTTTTCCTCGTTTTTAGATGCTGTAAATGTAGCATCGGTGGCAATTATTATTTCGGTTTGTATTACAATGGGTAGCGAAACGATAACAGATTGGAGAACGATCGTAATTGCTATAGCAAGTATTTCGATTTTATATAAATTCAAAAAAATAAATAGTGCTTTTATCGTGATAGGAGGGTCGCTATTAGGATATTTGTTACATCTAATTAATTAAAGTATATGTTAGAAAAATTAACCAAAACCATCCAAACAATTGCTGCAATTCCTGTAGCAGAGGAACGAAAGGTCGTTTTGCAACCTTTAGTGGAGTACATTCGAGAGAAAGTCAATTCAAATGACGAAATTCGATTGAACTTTATTTGCACACACAATTCGAGAAGAAGTCACTTGTCTCAAATTTGGGCACAAACCATGACATTTCAATTCGGAATCAAGAATGTATTTTGCTATTCTGGTGGAACGGAAGCAACAGCAATGTTTCCTAAAGTGGGTGAAACGCTAGTAAATCAAGGATTTCAAATTCAGAAGGTAAGCGAAGAGCAAAATCCAGTTTATGCGGTGAAGTTTGATGTCAATCAACATCCTATCATTTGCTTTTCTAAAACCTATTTCGATGATTTTAATCCGAAAGCTAATTTTGGAGCCATCATGACTTGTAGTAACGCTGATGAAGGATGTCCTATGGTTTTTGGTGCAGAAGCCCGATTTCCAATCAAATACGACGATCCAAAAGCATTTGATGGAACAGAAGTGATGAACGAAAAATATGCAGAACGCAGTTTGCAAATTGCTAGTGAAATGTATTTTGTGTTTTCCCAAATAAAATAAGAATATGAAAAAAAGATTACGCTTTTTAGACCGCTATTTAACGATATGGATTTTCTTAGCGATGATAATTGGAGTGGGAATTGGTTATTTTATTCCCAATTCAGCGGATTTCATCAATTCCTTTTCATCAGGAACAACGAATATTCCATTAGCCATAGGATTGATTTTAATGATGTATCCTCCGCTAACTAAAATTGATTTTTCAAAGGTACCTCAGATGTTTGAAAAACCAAAGCTGTTATCGGCATCGTTTGTCATTACTTGGATTATTGGTCCGTTTTTAATGTTTTTATTAGCAACGTTCTTTTTAAAAGACTATCCTGAGTACATGATGGGATTAATTATCATTGGAATTGCGCCTTGTATCGCCATGGTAATCGTTTGGAATGAATTAGCCGAAGGAAATCGCGAATTAACGGCTGGTTTAATCGGAATTAATAGCTTGTTGCAAGTCTTTTTCTTCAGTTTGTATGCCTACTTCTATCTGGAAGTCATGCTACCTTTGTTCGATATAAAAGGATTGGAATTAAATATCACCATAGCTGAAATCGCTAAAACCGTTGGAATTTATTTAGGCATTCCTTTTGCACTAGCTATTATTAGTCGTTTCACGATTAAAAAGTATATCGGCGATACGTTTTTCAATCAGCAATTCATACCAATTGTTTCGCCAATTACATTGATTGCTTTGCTTTTTACCATTGTAGTAATGTTCAGCTTAAAAGGCGAAATGATTGTCGATTTGCCAATGGATGTAGTTCGTATTGCAATTCCATTAGTAATTTTCTTCGCGATTATGTTTTTCTTAATGTTTTTTGTGGCCAAGAAAATTGGGGCTACTTATCGTGATGCTGTAGCGTTGTCTTTTACGGCTTCCGGAAATAATTTTGAGTTAGCCATAGCCGTTTCTATCGGAGTTTTCGGAATTAATAGCGGACAAGCGTTTGCGGGCGTTATAGGACCTCTAGTTGAAGTTCCTGCTTTAATTATTTTAGTAAATGTGGCGTTTTGGTTGAAAAAGAAGTTGTATAAATAAAAAACTCTCAATTTCTTGAGAGTTTTATTTATTTATCAATTGAGCCTAAAACTCGTTTCATGAAGTCATTTAGTGCTGTTTTCTTGTCGGCACCATCTTTAACAGCTTGGTGTACTTCAAGAGCACCATACATATTAGAAATCAGCTCTGCGATCACATCTAGTTCTTCATCTTTTAAGGATGAAACTTCGCAAAGATTTTCTAATACTTCGATCGTTTCTACTAGATAGTCCTGATCGTTATCTTCAATAAATTGCGTTAACTGCTTTATAATTGGTAATTTCATTTTTTTAGATTTTAGATTTTCTGATACAGGATTTTCAAACATACGAATAGCTAATATCGGAAAATCAACATATCGTTACAATACTTCTTGAACCAATTCCGCTAAAACTTCAGCTTTATTAGTTTGTGTTTGATTTACTAGTATACCATTTTTGAAAGTAGCGAAAGTAGGTAAGTTATCTACTTTAGCTAGCTTTCTTGATTCTGGAAATTTTTCAGCATCAACCACAACAAAAGGAACCGCTTCATTTTGTGAAGCCATCATTTTGAATTTTGGTTTCATAATACGGCAATTTCCACACCATGAAGCTGAATATTGCACTACCACTGTTTCGTTTGAAGCAACAATTTCCGCTAAATTATCTTGTTCTATTTCTGTAAACATTTTTTTTAATTTTCAATTAGACAATATGTCAATGTGCCAATTATTGTCTAATTGACACATTGATTATTGACATATTATTTTAGTGAGAAGCTAAATAAGCAGCTGTTGATTTTCTATCAGCGTTCATTGCTTCTTTTCCTTCTTCCCAGTTTGCTGGACAAACTTCACCTTTAGTTTGAACGTGCGTATAAGCATCGATTAATCTTAAGTACTCGTTTACGTTTCTTCCTAATGGCATATCGTTAACGCTTTCGTGGAATACTTTTCCTTCTTCGTCAATTAAATAAGTAGCTCTGAAAGTAAC